>NZ_JAAHFV010000043.1:0-31056 GCF_010672755.1 Moorena sp. SIO1F2 | reverse complement strand
TAATATAGAATGGTGGGCGATAAAAATCAGCAATTCTCAACAATGGGGATAGCACCACCATTTTGACAATCGGTTCTACCATGGGATACTCAGATAAGTGAAGATAGTCATCCTTGACTCGATCTAGCCATTGCTTTTCTAGCTGATTTAGTTCTGGTAAATCCTCTTGCCATTCTGGGAATAATTTCTCATCATTAGTAGGCTCTACTCCAAATTTTTCCTTCAATTGAGGCATAGAAATATCTTGGGCTACGATTGTTTCTACCATTATCCTTTGGGAATTGTTAATTAGGTTAATTAGGTTAATTAGGTTAATTAGGTTAATTAGTAATTTAAATTTTATTCTTAATTGCTAATGCTTTTACCTTATTATAAACCTTCGCGTAGCGTGGCCTATGGCCAATCGTAAAAAGAATATCGCTCTCAATTTTAAGTAATTACTGCATTACCTGGCTATTTTACCCTCTACAATACTGTTTAATTTAACCCCTAATTCTGATTCTAATTCTACAGGTTTATTTTTGATCACCACCTGATGGAATCCAGCCGCTAACTGGAGATAGTTCTGGCAATTCAACATGTAACCAACCTACACTCCCTTCTCCTCCCACACCTCCCACACCTCCCACACTTCCCACACTCCCTGTTTGACCCTGATGTCAGAAACTTACCCCTGTCAATCATCCCTGTACTGTACAAGATTGACCGTAGGTCACGCTACGCGATGAAGCGAAGCTTCCGCTAAAAGCGATCGAACATTTTGCGATCGCAACCAAGATTAGAATAAAGTAAACAAGTGTAAAGAAATGCTTAGTTTTACTTGATTATTTATCTAAAAGATAAGCATACTGTCCATTGCCGGTTGAAAATAACTATGCAGTATCTGTTTCCAAAACGAATTTTAGTATCCCTGGCAGCACTGTTCCTAGCTTGTTCTATGTGGGCGATTGCTCCTGAGGCAAAGGCTTACGACAATCCTGAGTTACTGCCCGAGGTTCAAACACCAGTCATTGATTTAGCGAACTTTATTCCAGAGCTTCAAGAGCAGAAACTAGTCGAAGATTTAGAAAGCTTTGAGGAGGAAACTGGCTGGAAACTCCGAGTTTTGACCCAATATGACCGCACCCCTGGTCGGGCAGTCAAAGAGTTTTGGGGACTTAACGACAAAAGTGTGTTACTGATTGCTGACGCCCGAGGGGGTAATATTCTAGGGTTTAACGTGGGTGATGCCCTCTATGAATTCCTTCCTCGGACATTTTGGGTAGAGTTGCAAACCCGATTTGGTAATCTCTACTTTGTACGGGATAATGGCGAAAACCAATCCATTATCGAATCCCTAGATACGGTCAAGCAATGCCTGCGCCAAGGGGGATGTCGGGTGGTACCTGGACTACCACGGGAACAGTGGATTCTGACCCTAATTACTTCTACTCTCGGAGGAGTGATTTTTGGATTTGCGGCTATCCCCCGCAAACGGGAACAGGTTTTCGCTTGGCAATGGGCTTTGATTTTGTCGCCACTTTGGGGTATCCTGTTTATTGCCTTCGGTATTGGACCTGTGGTGACACGGACATCTGATTACTTGCCACTATTGCGCAATATTATTGGTTTTCTTCTCGGTGCGATTGTGGCTTACTTGTCACCGATGATTAGTGAATCCTCAGCCTCAGAAACTTAACACCTGGTCAAATCCCCGTAATTTCCGGAATTTTCCGGAAATTAATAGCTAGGTTGCAGGAGTTCCTACTCATTACTCAGCACTATGTTTCTGCTAGCGCTGTGCTTCTAATAACTCCTTAATACCTTTTTCTGCTAGGTCCATCAACTGATTGAGTTGATGGCGAGTATAAGCCCCTGACTCCGCTGTTCCCTGAACCTCAATAATACCCATTTGGTCGTTCATCACTACATTAAAATCCACCTCAGCCGCCACATCTTCGAGATAGTTGAGGTCTAAAAAGGGCTCACCTTCCAATAAACCGACGGAGACAGCAGCAACTTGGTGAATTAAAGGCGATCGCTCTAGTACTCCCGTTTTAACCAGTTTATCCACAGCATCCGCAAGAGCAACATATCCCCCAGTAATGGAGGTAGTGCGGGTACCTGCATCCGCCTGTAAAACATCCGCATCTACCGTAATGGTCCTCTCGCCCAAGGCTTTGAGATCAACAGCAGCCCGTAAACTACGTCCGATTAGCCGCTGAATTTCCTGAGTTCGACCCGAAAGCTTGAGAACTTCCCGTCTTTGGCGTTCCGGTGTTGCTCCTGGTAACATCCTATACTCAGCGGTTAGCCAGCCGCTGCCAGTATCCTTGAGAAATCGGGGGACTTCCTCCTGAACCGTCACGGTACAAAGTACTTTGGTCTCACCACAGTGAGCTAAAACGGAACCAAGAGCATAGCGGGTAAACTCTCGCTCAAACAAAATGGGACGTAGTTGATCCGCTTGTCGGTGATCAGGACGCTGCCAAGACATAAGTTATGTAGCAAAGGGAGTAGGGAGTAGGGAGTAGGGAGTAGGGAGTAGGGAGTAGGGAACAAAAATTATCACAATATTATTGAGCTATATTATCGAGCTAGTCACCGTTAATAATTGTGTAATTGTTTTCAATAATTTTGTCCGACAATTTAGTAACAGATGTTGGATTGAGGAGAAATGAAGCTGCTCGTTTAGCTGTTTCTTCACTTAACTGGATTTGGGTTAGGCTAACTAAGCCGTCGTTCAGAAAATGATCTCTAACTAGAGCTTTCTCTCCACTATTGAAGATAGTCTCATAAAAAACTTTCTTTATGCCAGCTGAAATGATTAACTTCAAGCACGATACACAAGGTTCTAGGGTAACATAAATAGTCGCTCCAGCAGTGGCAATACCATGTTTAGCTGCAAACGCGATCGCATTCGCTTCAGCATGAACAGCTCGGGATGGCATGGTACGAGACGCATCGCAGCTACTTAGTCCAGCATAGCAGTATCCCTGAGCTGTGCAATGACTTGAGCCAGATGGGGGACCATTGTAACCTGTTGCTAAAATCTGATTGTTTTTAACAATCACTGCTCCTACAGGAAAGGCTAAACAGGTTGAGCGAGTAGCTGCTAGCTTAGCCATCATTAAAAAGTATTCATCCCAGTTTGGTCTTTCATTAGTCATTGGTAATTTTAAAGTTGTTAATGATCAATTTTATATCAATGTCAGTTTAGTTGATGACATAAACTATCATCGTCTTTTTTAAGTGAACAGGGAGCAGGTAAAAGAGAACAGTAAATAGAAACATGTCTTAACCTTTACTGTGGTTGCTATAACTTGTCATTTTACCAAGAACTATTCACCAAACTATCTTTGGTTATTTTTTACACCAAACTCGTTTTTTAGGTTATCTATAGTTGATGCTGATCAATAACTGCTTATCAATAACTTATCCTAGTCATGAAGTACAGTCAATTTTCCCATGGGTCACTCCTTACTCCCTAATTCTTAATACCCAGGATTTTGTATATCATAAGTATTAAAAATGCTATAATTGGTGATAATTTTTATCTTCTTTTATAGCTATCATAGCTTTTTCTAATTCTATTCCTAAATAGACCGCATGACTAGGTTGTATTGAAGGATTATCACTACAAATTTTTCTAGATAAACTCATGGCATTTTTACCAGAATACGTAGCAATTACTTCCCCGCTACCAGGGGTTGTCTGCTTCACTATAATATCAGTATTTTCCGTTTCAATCAAGAAATTACCAATGGGATCAGCATACTGTTTCTGTTCTGAATTGATAATTTGTTGATAGTGATTTTGAATAATCCGATTAGCATAGTCATAACAATCATCATAAATATGAGCACTTTGACTAACGGTAATCAGCGGTCCCATTTTTAATTGAATACCCCCGCGCTTACCAATTTGGTCTGTAATATACTGCTGTAGTGCTCTTAGTCCAAAGGCATTAGCTGCCCAAGCGCTAAACATATCATTACTTCTCAATGTGGCAGTTAGAGACAATTCATTATCCACAACTCTCAGCCAGATGTGATTCAGACAAGGACTACCCCCTTTCTCATGGTCTTTGACATCCCATAGGGACATCACTGCACTGGCTGCATCGATTTCACCAATGAGTTTGGTGATGACTTGCTCGATTTGGTCACGTTTGAACCAAGAACGTAGACGTTGACCATAAGTATATTTCACTCCTTCTACTACGGGTGCGTCGTCCAGGATTTGATGAATGTATTCTTGGATAAAGTCGCGATCGCATGGTAAATAATTGGGCTGAGGAAAGTAAAATTCAGGAGGTTCTGCCGTTACTACTGCCATTAAATCAATTAGCTCTTGCCAATATCCGTCATAACCCGTGGGCCGAATTGTGCCGGTAGTTTTAATGCGATGAATTATTTTAACCCAAGTTTCAGCTATCGTTCGTCCTTCAATGCGATGTCCGTAGCGCGGTCCTGGTTTTAGGGGGGCACAGCCAGATTCCCCGACACCATCGGCCATGGGAAATTCCAACGGTGTTCCCCAGGGGCCTTGAGTATTGAGGCCATAAGACTTTACCAGACTAACGGCTTGGGTAATGGAATCAGCCTCTGCCACAGAAAGTTCCCTTCTGAGTTGTTCTAGGGTCAGTAAGGGAATTTCAATGTCAATATAACCTTTGATAGAGGAGCGAATCACCCAGCAGTGACGACCAGTATCACTAGTTCCTTCTTCAACCCCATGGCGGAAAAAGTCCAGCAAGCAAGTTCCACTGCCAGCATTGCGGTCTTCCTTCGTAGCGTTGAGAATCACTAAGTAGCGCACATGGGGATTAGCGAGGAGATTACGAATGAGCAGACTAATTCCCCGGGTAGGACTGTATAACTGTCCGACCACAGCAAACTCAGAAGGGTTTAACTTTTTTGCGATCGCTTCTTTGATCGTCCAACCAGTAATTACCGCCGTTTGACCTGTACCGTAAATTAGTTGGTTAGGCTTGTGCAGGGGTTTGTACTGGAATTGACTTGGTTTGGTGATTGCTGTCATTTTAATGCAGAAGTTGAAGCTTGAATGTTGACTGTTAAATTTTAAATGTTAACTGTTAAATGTTTAAGGTTTAAGCGTGAAGTAATGGTAATCAACATTCATTTTGACCAACTACGGCGTAGGTTAAAGAAACCTTCCAGAAAGTTTTTTAAGGTCTGATTACGACTAATTCGTTGGTGCTGCCACTGTATTGCTGTTTTCTTAAAAATCTCTGACAAGGTGGGATAGGGATAATAGAGATTTGCCAACATACCCAATTTAATTTTCTGCTGAATCGCTAGGGTAATTTCCCCGATTAATTCTGTTGCGTGTGATCCAACTATGGTTGCTCCTAAAATTGTCCCATTGCGCTGCACTACCAGTTTCATATACCCAGTGGTTTGCCCCAGGAGCTGAGCCTGATCTAACTCTTTGAAATATTCTCGAATCACCCAAACATTCTTGCCATAGCGCTTTCTAGCTTCTACTTCTGTCAGACCGACCCGTGCTAATTGGGGTTCAGTTAAGATTGTCCAGGGAATCCCGTGATAATCCACCTTAAAGCAGGGGAAAAACAATGCATTCTTCACGGCAATGCTGGCTTGATACTGGGCAATATGGGCACAGGGATAACCACCAGCCATCTTGCCACAGCTATAGATGCGGGGATTAGTCGTTTGTAGTTTCTTATTGACCTGAAGACCCTGCTGAGTGTACTTTATCCCAACCCCTTCTAGATTTAAGGATTCCACATTGGGTTGCTCACCCGTAGCCAGTAAAATGGCATCAGCTTCAATGGCCTTATTACCAGCCTGAACCCAGGTTTTCCCGTCAATCTCTCTGACCTGATCAACTGGACTATCCGTCAGAACTCGAATTCCCTCAGCTTCCAACTGAGCTTGTATGAGCCTAGATGCTTCTAGGTCTTCCTGGAACAAAATACGAGTAGTACTGACCACCAACGTTACCTCACAACCGAGTCTAGCTAAAGTCTGAGCTAGTTCTGGAGCAATAGGCTCATCCCCAATCACTACCCAGGTTTTGGGTAGTGAAGGTTGGGAGGTTGAGAGTTGGGAGGTTGAAGGTTGTTCGCGTAGCGTGGCCTTTTGGCCAAGGTTATTAGGTTGGGAGGTTGAAGGTTGTTCGCGTAGCGTGGCCTTTTGGCCAAGGTTATTAGGTTGGGAGGTTGAAGGTTGTTCGCGTAGCGTGGCCTTTTGGCCAAGGTTATTAGGTTGGGAGGTTGAAGATTGTTCGCGTAGCGTGGCCTTTTGGCCAAGGTGATCGGGTTGCTGGTGATCAGGTTGCTGGTTAGAATTTTCAAGCTTCAACTCGGAATAATCTTCAACCTTCAACCTTCCAACCTTCAACTCCCCTTCAAGCTTCAACCTTCCAACCTTCAACACCTTTTGCCAGATATCGTTTGGTGTGAAATAGTCTATGGTCTGTAACCCTTCGATATCAGGAATAACTGGGCGAGAACCAGTAGCGATTAGGTAGGCACGAGACCGCAAACGTCGGTTGTTGACTACAAAACCGAGGTGAGGCAGTCGGCAAAATTCCCCCTCACCGGTGATTAGATCAATCCCTAAAGCACCTAAAATAGCTGAAGAATTCTGTTCTGAGCAGTTGGCAACCACTAGATTAGCCCATTCCATCACCTCAGTTAGTGGTAGGGATGGAAACCCGGTCTGTGACATGTCGGGTTCGGTTAAATCATCTATTTGAGGATAAATACCCAATTGAGCAGCGTCACGCATCTGCTCAAGCTTACGCCCCATTTCACTTAATACTCTGGTGTAAATAGTCCCCTGTCCTAGCCAGCTAGTGTGTCCTGGCTGAGGGTCTACCAGAGCCACACGAGCCTTTAAACCAGCAGCCGCAACAGCAGCATACACAGCAGCAGGAGTGCCACCAATGATAATTAGGTCATAGTCAACGGTCATTCGTGCAACAGTTACAGGTTTCAGGTTGAAAGTTACAGGTTAGCAGGTTAGAAGGTTTCCGGTTGAAAGTTACAGGTTAGCAGGTTATAGGTTTCAGATTGAAAGTTACAGGTTTCCGGTTGAAAGTTACAGGTTTCAGGCTCTAACCTTGGGCTTTTGGCCACGCTACGGGAACAACCATCTAACTAACCTATCCCACAACAGACGCCTACGGCCAGCAACCTTGGCCAAAAGGCCACGCTACGCGAACAACCTTGGCCAATAGGCCACGCTACGCGAACAACCTTGGCCAATAGGCCACGCTACGCGAACAACCTTGGCCAATAGGCCACGCTACGCGAACAACCTTGGCCAATAGGCCACGCTACGCGAACAACCTTGGCCAATAGGCCACGCTACGCGAACAACCTTCAACCTTCTAACCTTCAACCTTCAACCTTCTAACCTTCAACCTTCAACCTTCTAACCTTCAACCTTCAACCTTGGCCAAAAGGCCACGCTACGCGTTCAACCTTCAACCTTCTAACCTTCTAACCTTCTAACCTTCAACTTATCAAGATAGCGTCTAAAGCTGTTAGTAAGCGTTGGTTATCTGCCTGTGTACGTACAGCGACCCGGAAAAAGCGATCGCCTAATTCCGGGAAGCTTAGGCAATCTCTGATCAGAATCCGATGGTGTTGGAGTAGTTGTGCTTGGATCTGTGACGTGGATTTTTCTGAGTGGACTAGCAAGAAGTTAGCTGCACTGGGGTAAGGTTGAAGACCAGGTAACTTAGCCAGTCCCTGAAACAGTTGCTTACGCGCTGGTGCTAGCCAATCCCAGGTTTGCTGTTGAAATGCTCTATCCTGAACCACTGCCGCTGCGGCTGCCGCTGCTAAGGTATTTATTGGCCAAGGGTCTCGCCACTCCTGCCAACGTTGGAGTCGCTCAGGGTGGGCAATGCAATAACCTAGTCTGAGTCCAGGAAGACTGTAAAACTTGGTAAGCGATCGCAAAATTACCAAGTTCGGATAGTCCCCAATTAAAGGAATCAGGCTTTGCTCCTGCTCAGGAGGCAGGAAATCCATGAAAGCCTCATCCACAACCACCAAAGCAAATTGCTTCAGATAAGGCTCAATTGCTTCTGAGGTAAACAATTGACCTGTGGGATTGTGGGGGGTATTCAGCAGCAAACCCTGTCGAGTCCCCTCTTTTTGAAGTGAGGAAGTAAGGGAGTCAGGGAGTAAGGGCATCAAAGAATCAATTTCCCTGCCCATCTCCCCATCTCCCAATCTGACACTAGGTGTCGAGAGTTCCCTCATTAGGGGGCACTCCCTAATTCTTGCTCCAAATGCCTTCAGTCCCCGTTGGTAGTCCCTAAATGCTGGAGTAATTATCAAGGTTTCATCTAGTTCTGATAGCTCGCGACAAGCCCAAGTTAATAATTCGGCTGAGCCATTACCTGGAAGAATCCAGTCTGGGGGCAGGGTTGGATGCAGTTGCGTCAAACACTGCCGCAGCTCGGCGTAATTGGGGTCAGGATAAGCTACCAGGTTATCTAGCCCAGACTCAATCGCTGCGATCGCACTTTTAGGGGGACCAAGAGGATTGATGCTGGCAGAAAAATCAAGAATTAAGGAAGGAGGACAGTTAGCCAGTGCTGCTGCCCAGGCTAAATTTCCCCCGTGACTTGGTCGTTTCAAGGACAAGTTTCTGAGTGAATCAGCGATTACTCCTTCGGTGGTGCAACTCTCTCTTTAAAAACCTTACCAGCAGAAAAGGCTGGAACCTTAGTTGCCGGAATTTCCATCTTTTCACCAGTTTTGGGATTGCGACCCTCACGAGCCTTACGCTCCCGGGATTCAAAGGAACCAAAGCCCACTAAGGTGACTTTATCACCCTCAGACACTGCTTCCATAATCGTTTCTATCGTAGCAGTTAGTACTGCATCCGCTTGTTTTTTGGTTACAGTAGCTCTTTCCGCCACTTTATCAACTAATTCACCCTTATTCATTCAAATCTCCTTGTTTTTCAGATCATCCAACCAGGGTTTTCAACAAAAAAATCGCTGCAACACTCGCAGCTTCAAGGTTTCACTGCATTATTCTAATGTTTGCAATGCCGATATGGATCGTTGAATGCTTTAATTTATATAGATTTCAGAATTTTGTCCCAAAATGCTCCCCTAAATTTATTCCTTAGGGAGTAGACAATCATAATTTTTTATGATCTTTGATTGTTAATTATATATAACTAATTATTTTACGGTAAGCCCCCCGCTCTAGGCGTGCTTGGTAGGTCTGCTATGGATAAGCATGGATAAGCATTGTTGAGAGCCCTTTTTAGGTATTGACAATGACCATTATATTAAGTTATAATTTCTGTTTATCAAAAATCAACCAAACCAACTCAATAAAATTAATTCAACACGTAAAAGTCTCAAAACGTAACTACTCCCACCACTAAAGTAGGCGGGAGCTGTCAAACCGGAAGTGTTAAGGCACTTTTAGCTGAACTTTACCTTGATTTCCCCTTAGTTACCTGGAGACTGAAACCCTCCCCGGTTTAACATTTGACGGGCATCCCGTCCAGGAGTGTAGCTGTAACCATACCCACCATTGCGGTCTGTGTCATCCATAATTTGAGGGGTCACCAGGATAATCACTTCAGTACGCTGATTCTGCTTATCGGTGCTTCTGAACAGAGCACCAAGTAAGGGAATATCACCCAAAATTGGCACCTTCGATACCGTTGTGCGGTCAGTGTCCTGAATAATGCCAGATAGAATTAACGTCTGACCATCCCGCAGACGAACTAGTCCAGAGCTGAGTTCTCGGCGACTGAGGAATGTGATGGTGTTTTGTGCATTATCACTGTTAAAATCTTGAGTTCCGGAGGGGGCTGTGATCGACGGAGCTGTAGATAAGGTGATAAAACCATTGTCGTCAATTCTCTCAACATTGACCGTTAGCACTAAACCAGCCTCTTCAATAACCGGGGTGATGGTTCTAGTGGTAGCACCACCGTCTGTGTCTATATCTGTCCTCACACTGGTCAGTACTTCCTGAACCAACCGGACACTAGCTTCCTGCCCTTCTTGGATGACTAGAGTTGGGTCGGTCAGAATCTTGGCGTTGTTGCTGGTAATCTGAGCCTGCAATGTTAATAAAAACTTATCAGGGAACTCAAATAGAGAAGGAAGCGCAAACCCGAAATCAACTCCATCATCTTGAACATCCACCTCCGCCAAACCTGGCTGGAATGGATTATTATTTCGACCAAAGCCAGGACGTGCAAAGACGGCTGGAGTACCAGCGCTTTCATTGAAACCCTCAATTAGGTTATCAAAGGGAGCATTTTGTCTCTCTAGGAATATATCACCATCTCCCTCTGGGTCGGAGAATTGAAATTCGGTAACAGTAGGAATCTGACTATCAACCACAGTGTTTCTACTGGGGGGATTAACCCTACCGAAATTAACTGCTGCGGCTCCGCCATCACTGACTACAAAGGTATCATTAATCCCAAAGGAGAAACTGGCATTATAGGCATCCGTTCCAGCCAGGTTAACATCGATAATCTTGACATTTACCGCCACTTGACGGCGACGAGCATCCAACTGTTTGAGTAAAGAGGTTGCAATTTCAATTTGCCTGGGCTCACCCACCAGAGATATGGAATTAAGTCGGTCATCCGTAGATACTGCTAATCCCCTCAGCAACAGTGCCCCTTGGCTACCGTCTTCCTGCTCACTGGTAATTGCTCGAATTTCTGGGGGTCGTTCGATTTGTCGCACCACTCGTTGGGTTTCAGGATCGATGATTTCTTCCGTCTCGATTACTACCTGTTGCACTTCTGCTCCCTGAGTGGCTAGGAAAGTAGCAGCCCCTTGAACACTGGCTTGATTGAGCCGTAGAGTACGACTAATTAGATTACGAGCGGCTTGAGGGAGTTTTGCCCCAACAAAAATTGTGCTTCCCCGACGGTTAGCCTGAAGACCAGACAGCTGGAGAATATAGTTGAAAGCATCTTGAACCGGTTCGTTTTCTAAATCAATAGAAATGGTGAACTGTGCTGCACCGGAGTCTTCATCTGACTCAGCAAAGGCCAGATTGAGTCCAGCAGAACGAGCTAACAGAGACAACACTTCTCGAATCGGTGCTTCTCGTAATACTAAACGAGGCACTAGAGTTGCTGTGCCGAGATCTATAGTGCTAGCAGCAGCATTAATATTGGAAACAGCAATATCCCCCACTGGTGGTGCTACTGCTCTAGGTAAGAAGGGGGGCGCTGGCGCAATTGGTTGCACCGCATTAGCTGGAGCTGCCGGTATCCCATCAATAATAATTTCTGGCTCAGGTACCAGCACATCTGGCTCAGGAGCGACTATTTCTGGAGGTTCAGGAGTTTCTGAGGGGTTAGCCTCTGGCTCTGGTTCTGGTTCCGAAAGTTCCGCTGGTTTCTCCATCTGTTCCGTTTCAGCATTAGTTCCTCTATTAGGAAATTGAGCCAGCTTCATCACCGATGAGTCTTGGATAGGTAATATCCCCTGATTCTCAGTAGTGGTGTCAATGCCTAAGGTAATTCCCTGAGGGTCCCTTTGGATCAGTGAACTGATTGGGAGTTTGTCAGTGCCTCGAATCGTCACCCTGACCCGGTTGTCATCCAGTTCCTTAACCGCAACCGCACTGATATTGGGTAGGGGGTTTGTCTTACGGAAGTTAGTCCCTTGGGGCAAACTCAGCTGGGTATTAACCAGATCAGCTACCAAGACATTGCCTTGGTTGACAGCAAAAATCTGTGGAGGCTCATTACCCCCTTTTGTCTCAAGTTTAAGTTCCAGTTCACTCCCCTGCTGGTTGAACCGTATGGCACTAACTTGGCTTGCTGCTACTACAGGCTGTGTTGCCCATAAAGCCACTGCTGTAGCCGCGAACACTCCACCACATACTTGAATCTGTCTCACGGTCACTTCCTCAAATCTCCTGACTCAAATCAAAATTATTGCATACTAAGGGCTGTTGACGGTTAAGGGTTGAAGGTTGAAGGTTTAAGGTTTAAGGTTTATGATTGAGACGTTAAGGATAAGTTAACACTAAATACTCAACAAACAACAACAAAAACCAACACTAATAACCCTGTCAGCTCCATAAAACAGCAGGTTATCCCAATTCCCAACAACTTGGCTACCGCTCAATTCCCCAATCTTGCCATCTCCCCATCATTAAATTGGTAGCAAGAATATAGCAAGAGTGACATACTCCCACACTGACTTTTACAAGTTCAGTGTGGGCTTCTTTCCAACTCCACCTACTGGTTCGGATACTCGGAAAGCTTTACTGCTGACGGGATGCCCCACCGCCAATTTCAAAATATTTTTAGCCGCATTCACATCACGGTCTTCCGTATATCCACATTTAGGACAAGAATGGATGCGGTCTTTTAGTCTTTTGAGTACTTTTGTTCCGCAGTTAGAACAATTTTGACTAGTATTTCGGGGATTTACTGCGATCGTGACCAAACCAGCATTTTCGGCTTTGTTTGACAAAATAGACAGAAATTGACCCCACCCAGCGTCTAATACAGATTTAGCCATTCTAGTCTTGGCCAAACCTTTAATATTTAACTTTTCATGAGCAATTATATCATGATCATCCAGCAAGCCCTTTGCAGTTTTGAAATGGAAATCTTTTCGAGTGTCAGCAACTTTTTTATGAGCTTTACCTAGTTTGCTGACAGCCTTCTTTCTATTGTTGCTACCTTTCTTTGACCTACTGACAGCTTTTTGGATTTTCTTTAGTCGCTTTTGAGCCTTTCGATAGTATTGAGGGATTGGTACCTCTGAACCATCAGATTTGACTAGGAAAGACTTGAGACCCATATCTATCCCAACAGGATTAGAAGCACTATCTATTGGGATAATGTCTGGCACAGAGTCATCTTGTACTGACAGCGTGACATAGTATCCGTCAGCCTTTCGAGTAATAGTAGCTGTTTTGATCTTAACCCCCTCTGGAATAGGTCGGTGGTAAATCATTTTGACCTTTCCGAACTTTGGAAGAGTCAAAATATTGCCATCTATAGGGGTCTTAGAAAGAGAAGGAAAAGTAAAAGACCGGTATCTGTTCTTTCCTTTGAATCGAGGTCTACCGCTTCTTTTGCCGTTACTATCACCTTTAAGGAATCGTTTAAAAGCTAGATCGACCTTTTTGACACAGTCCTGTAAGACTTGGGACTGAACTACTTTGTACCAAGGTCTATCCTTCTTTAACTGAGGAAGAGTTTTCTTTTGAGAAAAGTAGTCAGGATTATTTCTTAAGTCTGGCAAGTTACAAATTAAAGGACAGGAGTTGATAGAGCAGCGATTTTGTTCGTACCAGTTGAATCTGTCTGCCAATAAATAATTGTATTGGCAACGGAGCATGTCCAACCATTTCTCTATTTCAGATTCTTGAGCTTTGGTCAACCTTAACCGGTACTGGTACGCTGATATCATTGTTGTCATCTCCTGTTTTTCGACCTATCATCATGATAGCAAGTGTATTTACATGTGTCAAGGCAAAATGAAAGATAAAAATTTAATGATTAGACTTACTAGTTATGAAAAAAGACAGCTTCAACAAGAAGCTGATCGTAGAGGAATGACTTGCTCCGAATTGTTAAGAAGTTTGATAGCTCGTTTCCCTGAACCCAAAGACTCTGTGTAAAATTCATCCCACGCCGACTTTCAGTTCGGACGTGGGGCTTCTTTTACCGGTCAGCTAAAGGAACTTAGGATTATTTCTTCTTACCTGACTTGTTCTTACCATCCTTTTCCTCAGCTTTTTCTTCTTCCTCCTTATCCAAATCTCTAGCAGGCATGAGAGCTTCCAGGGTTAAGCTTGTTTTTAACTTAGGTTGAGGACCAGGAACTACTCTACCTTGCTGTAGCACTAGTGTTTGCGGTTCACTGATTTGAGCTTCTAGGTCTTTGATCAGCAACATCGCTTGTAGCCGCTCAAAGCTGCGCATAATTGACTGGACTTGTTGGAAGCTACCCTCAATTTCCACATTGACGGTTCTCCGTTTTAATTTGCCATCAACTAGGGTTCCTAAAGAGCCATCATTAACTATATTGATTCCCTCGGAATCTGGTTCATATTTAAGCAAAGTGCCTCTAGTATCCTTAACAAAGGTATTGAGATCAAGCAATAAGGTATCCATACTTTTTTCTGTGGAAAACTGACTCAATACCCGGCGGTTTTGCTGTTTAGCTTGCTTGAGTTCCTCCTCTTTCTGTTTTATTTTTTTCTGGAGTACTTCGGGATTTTGGAGGTCATTTTGCTTGGTTGATAAATCATTTTTTAAAGTCTGATACTCCTGCCAAGCCGGTAACATCAGGTTCATCGCTAGATAGACAGCAGCTGCCAGACCAAGAATAGCAAAGGTAATCCCAGAAACTTGGGGAGTAAAGGTAATGCCGAAGGCAGTAGGATACTCAGGCTCTTCCTCCTGACCTTCAACACTCATAAAGTCGTCATCAGTAGCATAGGTCATTGTTGAATCACTCCTTGGGATTGAAGGTTTCTAATCCGAGTCACTAATCCTACTGCTCCTTTACGGTCTAACTCTTTTAATAGTTCAGAAGCGGGGATATCACTCAGTTGAGTTTTAATAGTATATTCTACGACTTTAGGCAGGGTATATTTGACCTGAGTTACTAATTCTTTTTGACTCTCAGGAATTTCTAATTTGGTGGGATTATTGACTAACTGAGCTTTGAGCAGTTGAGTGTCATTTTTCTCGAAAAAGGAAGAATTCTGTAGGGTCAGCAAAAAGTAATTCACATCATCAAAGGTTCGAGCTGTACCGGAAATATCCAGCTCGATTTTAGGTCGTGAGTTAGCGCTAGACTCATCCTTAGAAGCGTTTTTGTCAGTGACTTGCTGTTGCTCGATGTCTTTAATTTGGACTCCGGGGGGAGTGCGCTCACGAATGTCCTGTAACATTGCTGACCAAGGCTTAATTTGATTAAAGACACTGGCAAGAGCATTAGTTTCGTCGTTTACCAGCTTGAGTTCCTTGTTTAGCTTACTAATTCGTTGCTTTTGCGCCCCCAAGGCTGCCAGTTTCTTGTCAACATCAGCAATTTCTTCTTTCAAGCGGGCGTTTTGATGTTGGAGAACTACCCAAAAGCCTCCCACCAATCCAGGTAGGATTAGACCCACTGCAGCTCCAATCAGTAGAGGGGTCATTTCCCCTAGAGCCATCCCTTGTCTACCGCCGACCTCCTGAACAGACTTGATCTCCTCAGGATTTCGGTCTTTTAAAAAATTAATATCAAGACTATACATAGTGTTATACCTCTCGTAATCCTAATCCAAGCACAGTTCCTAAGCTCGGTCGTTGCACCATCGGAATATCTTTCTCCACTTCTAGGGAAAGAGCCGCCACGGGATCCACCTGAATCGTAGGCAAGCTTAACCGTTGGGTAAAAAATTCATCAAGTTGTCCGATACCACCCCCAGGACCAGCTAGTAGGAGTTGGGCTACTTCTAGATTGTCCATCTGATTGAGGTAAAAATCGATAGAGCGCCTTAGTTCATCGGCAATTTCTCCCAAGACTTGGATCAGAGCCACCATCCCTGGATTTACCCCGGTCGAGCCGGTGCGAATGCCATCAACTGGGGTACTGGGAATAGTCATCCCCTGGAGGAGTTCGGTATTTCTAGAGGCTGGTAAATTCATCGCCCGTGATAAAGCACTCTGAAGTTGGTAGGTACCAATGGGAACAGTACGGGAAAACTGCGGTACACCATCTACAATTATCGCAATTTCAGTACTATCAAATTCAAGATCTACCAGAACGGCTGCCTCTTGGGAAGGAAATTGACGCAGTTGTTCTCGGATAGTCCGAATCAGGGCAAAGCTATTAATTTCGAGTACATCTACTTGTAACCCTACCTGCTCAAAGGTATCGAGATAGCTATCGGTGATTTCCTTACGAGTAGCCACCAGCAGGACTTGTACCTTTTCGATTCCATCTTCATCCACGAAGAAGCCCAGTTTCTGATAATCCAAATCCACTTCTTCCCGGGGATAGGGCAAATATAAGCCAGCTTCATGGTTGAGTACCATATCCCGGAGCTCGTTATCATCTAGCTCAGCAGGAATGGGAATAATCCGGATTACTGCTTCCCGCATTGGTAAAGCAGTAGCAACCCGCTCCACTTTGACTTGACTCTCCTGTAGGGCTTCTCGAATCAGTTCCGCTAAACCAGGGGAATCAACAATTTGTCCTCCTTCCCAGATCCCTTCTGGAACCTCATGAGCATATAGGGTGGTAGCTTTGAGGCTCTGACCTTGCCGCTGCAATTGAGCAATATGAATTCGTTCTGGGGCTAATTCTATACCAACACCTTGCTTGCGCCGGGAAAATAAATTTTTCAAACGGTTAACCATATCTAGCAAAGGGAGTAGGGAGTAGGGAGTAGGGAGTAGGGAGTAGGGAGTAGGGAGTAGGAAACTTGGGCTCAAAAATTTTCACAATTGATTTAGGTACCCTATCTGAGTTAGGTAGATGGGGAATTCAGGGAAATTTTTGTATAACCCAGGGTCATGGAAATCAACATTAGGGTGCTATTTATGGTACCCAATCTATCTCACAATCATGACAATTTTTTGATTAATCGTGAAATTGATTATTGTATCCATTAGCCATTACCCATTACCCATTACCTCCAACAAAAGCTTGTGTTCGCAAAAAGTGACCAACTAGGTACAGAGAGCCACAAAGGACAGTAATCCTCTCGTCAGCTTCGGCTTTGTTAAAAATAGCACGGAGTCCTGTCACTAACTCTGGATAAGTAGCACAATCGGCTAAGGTTGGACAAATTTGTTGCGCGAGAGTAGCCAAGTAGTCTAGCTCAGCTGAACTATGGTCAGGTACTGGCACTAGAGATAATCGATCCCCTGGTCTGAGCAAGGCATTAAAAATACCAGCATGATCTTTGGTTGAGAGTATACCCATTACCCAGTTGACGGATTTACCTAGGGTATCAACATATTGTCTCAACGCCTGAGCAGAGGCTTGATTATGGGCTCCATCAATCAGTAAATGGTGATTCTCCCAGCTAGTCCACTGCAAACGTCCCAGCCAAGTGGTTTTGGCCATCCCCAATGCGATCGCATCTTCTGGAATCTCCCAACCCTGCTGTTGCAGAACTTGTACCGTTGCGATCGCAATCGCGGAATTAACCAACTGCACCTCCCCCAACAAGGGCAAACTATAGCTGATCCCCCCATACTGAACCCATCTGAGATCTGGTCGGGTGCTTGGGGTCTTACCCTCTGGCAACTCTACTGCTGAGTCTACCCACACCACTGGACACCCCAACTGATTCACCCTTGATTCAACCACTGCCCTAGCTTCAGGGGGGAGCGGACCAATGACCGCAGGACACCCAGGCTTTAGGATTCCAGCCTTTTCCTTGGCAATATCAGCCAAGGTCGGCCCAAGGCGCTGCCAATGTTCCCAACTCAGGGATGTGATAATACTAACCAAAACGCGATCGCATACATTCGTGGCATCCAGCCGTCCTCCCAATCCCACTTCTATTACAGCCACATCCACCTGCTGCTGAGCAAAATACAACCAAGCAGCAGCAGTAGTCACTTCAAATAGGGTTGGTGGATCGGAACAGTTTTTTGGAATTGCTGCGATAACTTGCTCCAAAATTGTGCCTAGGGTATGGGTGGAGATGGGTTCTTGGTTAAGGCAAATCCGTTCTGTCCAATCCACCAGGTGAGGAGAAGTATAACGTCCGACTCGGTAGCCAGCTTTGGTGAGTATAGAAGACAGGTAGGCACAAACTGAGCCTTTACCATTAGTTCCAGCCACGTGAATGATTGGAAACTTCTGGTGGGGGTTACCTAAGCGCGATAGAAGTTGATCTATGCGTTCTAAGCCAAGCTCAACGCCAAAGTATTTAAAGGATTGGAGAAGGTCGTCAATATCCATGGGATGATTTTTGATGAACCGTAAATACGGGAAAGACACCAAGCTCAGGAGAGTTTTTGTTATTAAATATGAATACAGTTAATGATAAGGCGATTGTTAAGGATTATTTTAATGCCACTGGTTTTGACCGTTGGCGGCGGATTTATGGTGATGGCGAGGTTAACCGGGTACAGCAAGATATCCGGATTGGTCATCAGCAGACTGTGGATAAAGTGATCAGTTGGCTGGAGGCTGATGGAAATTTGTCAAGTTTGTCGATTTGTGATGCTGGCTGTGGTGTTGGGAGTCTGAGTATTCCTCTGGCCAAAAATAGCGCTATAGTTTTTGCTAGTGACATTTCTCACAAAATGGTAGAAGAAGCGCAGGTAAGGGCTAAGGAGAGTTTAGGGAATAGTGACAATCTCTCGTTTATGGTCAAGGATTTGGAAGGGTTAGGTGGTAGCTACCACACCGTAATTTGTCTAGATGTTTTGATTCATTATCCTCAGGATAAAGCGGCTGAAATGATAACTCACTTAGCCTCTTTGGCCGAGTCTCGTTTAATTCTTAGCTTTGCGCCGAAAACGTTGCTTCTTACTGCACTTAAAAAGATTGGTGAGTTTTTTCCAGGACCAAGTAAAACCACTCGTGCCTATCAGCATCGAGAAGCAGATATTGTTACTATTTTAGAAAATAATGGGTTTTCGATTCAGCGACAGGAAATGACTAGCACTAGCTTTTACTATTCTCGCTTATTGGAAGCTATTCGTAAGTAAAAAAAATAAGCAGTCAGCGGTCAGCCGTCAGCGGTCAGTTTAAAAATAAACCTGATAGCTGATTAGCTGATAGCACCTCAAGTAGCGTGGCCAAAGGGCTTTAGCTTACACCTAATCGAAATTGTCTGGTCATGGGAATAAACCATCTTTTTTAAAAGTTTGCTATTATAATGAAACGGTTTAAAAAAATATCAGCTGGTTTGGTCCTGACCTTTGGTATTCTATTATTGATGGTACCTGTTGTAGTATCAACTCGAAGGGAAGCAACGTCGCAGGATAAAGTTGATGCGCTGGGAAGTTTGATAGTAGGTATCCCAGCTACCTTTTGGGGAGTATGGTTAGCATGGGGAATGTATCGACAAGAGCAAAAAGAAGTCCTCGAACACCTTCAGTATACATTTTATAGCTTGATTGAAGACGAAAATGGTAGAATTTCAGTATTGAAATTAGCAATGACAGCCAAACTTCCTATAGCTGTAGCTCAAGACTATCTCGATCAAAAAGCTAGAGAGTATGATGCTACCTTTGAGGTTACTGAAGAAGGGAGAATCTTTTATAATTTTACACTTTAGGATTTAGGACTAATAAAATTGATGACTCGGATTTTTTTAGCGATCGCATCGATCTTAGGAGGATTATCAGTAGCAGCTGGAGCCTTTGCTAGCCACGCTTTGAAAGAAAAACTTACGGAACGAGCATTGGAAATTTTTCAGACAGGTGCCCGGTATCAAATGTACCATGCCCTAGCGAAGCATGTTAGTAGCCTTGTTGTTGAGCCGCGCAGAAGTAGCACAAACTCCCCTTACCGTAGCTGGCTCAGCTTTTATCGCTGGAATTGCCATTTTTTCAGGCAGTTTGTACGCCCTGAGCTTAACCGGGATCAAGTGGCTAGGAGCGATCGCACCATTAGGTGGTGCGGCGTTGATCCTAGGATGGGGTTGTTTAGCGATCGCTGCTTTCTCTTTCGAGTAATCACTACATATTTTAGGGAAAAGGGAACAGGGAAAAGGGAACAGGGAACAGGGAACAGGGAACAGGGAACAGGGAACAGGGAACAGGGAACAGGGAACAGGGAACAGGGAACAGGGAACAGGGAACAGGGAACAGGGAACGGGAAATAACCAATTTAAATGCAAATCAGCTTAAATATTTATTTTCTTGACTGTCAACCTTCAACCTTGGCCTATTGGCCACGCTACGCGAACAACCTCCAACCTCCAACCTCCAACCTTCAACCTCCAACCTCCAACCTCCAACCTTCAACCTCCAACCTTCAACCTCCAAGCTCCAACCTTCAACCTTCCATTTCCCGATTAGCAGCATAAACACCTTGAACGTTATACCAGTTAAGGAAAATTCGGGCAATTTCTAAGGCTAGCTGGGATTTACCTCGGTCAATTAGCCATTGTAAAAAGGGAGCCATGGTGCGTTCGTTGAGTCGTCCACCTAAAGACAGAATCCCCCAGAGTAATCGGTGTAGCCAGGTCATCTGAATCATCATCCTGACTTCCCAGGTAGGGTGTTTTCGATAAAACAATACACCCATACGCCCCCGTTGAATTTCCCGGTCAATCATCCGGGGAATTTGGTCGAGGCTAAAGGGAGGATGCCAATGATAACCTACCGCTTCGGGACATTTAATCAGTTTTAAGCCCAGCTGTTTGAGTCGGACACCTAGTTCTAAGTCTTCCCAGCCATAGAGTTGGAAGCGAGTATCAAAGAGTCCAGCTTCTAAGAGCCATTTTCGTGCGATCGCAACATTCCCCGTCGCAAAATAGGCAGCAGAGAAATCGGTAATTTTATAGGGTTCGCTGGTAGGGTCCTCGAAATTACAGGTATTGATCACCCAACCGTAAGTGAATAAGCGATCGCATCCCAGACGCTGCTGTGTCTGTACCAAAGCATCAGCATGAGACTGGAGGAAATGCTCAGTAACTACTAAATCACTATCAATAAAGATAATTATTTCACCCTTAGCCTCCTTCACCCCTAGATTCCGGGCTGCAGCCGGTCCAGCATGGTTTTGAGCAAATGAGCGTACATGGGGAAACTGATCCCCGTGTGCTGCCAACCAATCTAAAGTGCCATCCGTTGAGCCATCATCCACTAAAACAACTTCATAATCCCAGATCTGGCTATCTTGTCTAAGTTGCTGATGTTCTAACGCGATTAGGCACTTTTTTAGAATCGGTAAGCGATTGTAAGTGGGAATGACAATGCTTAAAAACAAGGGAACCTTATGAATTTGATATCATTGTGAACTTAAACAGCGATCGCGTGGAAAACTTTATGCAAATTGACTGGCAAACTGCCAAAACTTACGAAGACATTCTATACCATAAAACCGACGGTATTGCTAAAATTACCATCAATCGTCCCCACAAACGCAATGCCTTTCGTCCCAAAACCGTCTTTGAACTTTATGATGCTTTCTGTGATGCCCGTGAAGATCACAGTATTGGTGTTGTCCTATTGACTGGTGCTGGTCCCCACACCGATGGCAAATACGCCTTTTGTGCTGGTGGTGACCAAAGTGTACGAGGCAAGGCTGGATATATTGGAGAAGATGGCGTTCCTCGCTTGAACGTATTGGATTTGCAACGCCTGATTCGTTCCATACCCAAAGTAGTGATTGCCCTAGTTGCTGGATATGCTATTGGTGGTGGTCATGTCCTACATCTGATTTGTGACCTAACTATTGCCGCTGATAATGCTATCTTTGGTCAAACTGGCCCGAAAGTGGGTAGTTTTGATGGTGGGTTTGGCGCTAGCTATCTTGCCCGAATTGTTGGTCAAAAAAAAGCCCGAGAAATTTGGTTTCTTTGTCGTCAATACACCGCATCTCAAGCCCTAGAAATGGGTTTAGTTAACTGTGTAGTTCCAGTGGAGCAGTTGGAAGCGGAAGGGCTACAGTGGGCAAAGGAAATTTTGACAAAGAGCCCTATTGCCATTCGTTGCTTGAAAGCTGCATTTAACGCCGATTGCGACGGTCAAGCTGGTCTACAAGAGCTAGCTGGTAATGCTACCTTACTCTATTACATGACAGAAGAAGGAGCCGAAGGTAAACAAGCTTTCCTAGAAAAGCGTCCACCAGATTTTCGTCAATATCCTTGGTTACCTTAGATTATAGCAGTTCTCAATTTTTGAGGTACTTTCGCTGAAGGGGAGTAGGGAGTAGGGAGTAGGGAGTAGGGAAATGGGGAGATGGGGAGAATTATCCCTGTGTTGATGCAAAGCGCAAGTGAGGAGGGGCTGCATCAACACAGAGTCAAATTTTATCACTGTTCCCTGTTCCGGTGATCCGCTGTTCCCTACCTTGATAGGTTAATTTTAAACTTGGTGCCAAATTTGATATCAACAAAAAACGCACCTTATTTTGAATCAAAGTGCGACGAAAGCTATTTTAATAGCAAATATCAGGTGCCGATTTTTATGAAATTATTTGGCTTTTTAAGCTGACACCTTTGAGCAGGTAACTACTAGAACTAGAAGATTTGGTTTAAACTGGTTTTTGTGAAATTTGTTTATTTGAATTATTGATTGTATTAAGGTGGAAGTTACTAGTAAGATACTGCTAATCTTGCTAATAAGCTGATCTTGCTGATCAAACGAAGAATTTACATCAACAATTTACACCAGCATGATGTCTGTTGACGAATTCTTAGAGGTGATGGTCTCACCTTCAACGGTCATGTCTGACCCAGAGGAGTTTTCAGAACACTTTACCGATAGCTCCTCTGTGAGCATCATTTCTTCATCTTGCCAAATCTCTTCTAGTTTCTCCCAAGAAGAAGAAGAAGAAAAGGTAGGCAGAGCAAAAGCACAAGCTTTCCAGGTAGCTCTGACCGGCACCCCAAGTTGTTGACACATACCCCCTCGGCGTCCTTCTGACTGATAATACCGACAGAATCGACAACTAGATATAGGTAAATTCAATGTTTTCATGATAACTCTTTTTTCCGGAAAAATTTATATCCTCTTCACATTTAATTCTGCTACCCCTTACCTCAGCTTGTTATAGATAGCAAGCTGTTGACCAGCCTAGGTTATAGCCATATCCTTAACCACTGAGGCTTTAATATTTTCTTAATTATTTTGTTACAAATAGATACAAATTATTTTACAAAAAGTAACAAAAACCGATAGCTTCTGAAAGAATTGACTTGTTTTATACCAAAACCCCATAGGGATCAAGCAAAAAAACACACCAAAAGTGTATTTAGATACTGAATTTATTCGGATTAACTTATGCAAAAGTATCAGTTCAGTGTTCTAAAAATCAAGGGAACAGCGGATCCCGGAACAGGGAATTGGGAATAGGCAACAGCCAAGAGCCAAGAGCCAAGAGGGAACAGGAATGCCCTCTACTCCCAACTCCCAACTCCCAACTCCCAACTCCCTACCTCCCAACTCCCAACTCCCAACTAAAACCTTGCTCTAAATTTGCCATTGCTTAATAGCACAAAGACCACAGACATCCCAACGCTGGAGTTCTCCTGGTGGAGTCGGACACTGACACTGAGGACAAAGTGGTAAATTTTGCGATCGCATCTGCATCATCTTTGCCCAACGTTTAAACGCTGCTTGGGGTACCTGAGTTTTGTCAGTAGTTTTGTCAGTAGTTTTGTCAGTGGCTTCACTACTTTCTCTGTTTTCTGTGTGATCCAACTGCTCAGAAACCAGTGATGAAGACATTGGCAAAATGGTGCTAGGATGTCTATGGCTTGGGGTCTCAGATTGTGAATAGCCATTGCCCAAAACTTGTGTTTTCTGCCACTGAGCTGGAGAAAAGTGGATGTCAACTAGGGGCTCAGACCAACGAGCATTAAGCCGTTTCAACAACATCCGGCGCTGAAATTTTAGTTCTTGTGCCCAAACAGAGCTAGACGTAGCCACATATAAGATATCCCTGGAGATAGCATAGGGTCTGGTATGATTAGCTATGTTCACTCCTACTATTTCAGACCAACACTTAATTAGGTATGATAAGCGTTGTACACCTTGCCACTCGGGCTGATTTGTAATCCTATCTAAGATCTGATTGAGAGATTTAAGCATATCGCCTTACTATAATTAATTAATTTCTTCAGGACTTAGGTAACAGCGTCGAAGCCTGTGCCACGCTAGAAGCCTGTGCCACACTGGGCAAAAAACTAGCTTAGAGTTAGTAGGGTGACCCTCAAGATAGAATGGCTGCGTAAGTCCTGTTGCTTGTTCTGTAGCACAAACTACCGATAGAGTCCGCTATGAGCCAAAACTCCTCAGTTAATTCTTCCCCTAGCTCGACCGGTAACTACAACCTCAACTCAGTTTTACAAGCTGCTCTGAGTAGCCTTGATGTACAACTAGAGGAAGAATTAGCGCGCTACCGACGTCGAAGAGTAGGACGCCCAGTAATGACTAACCGTGGTCTTGGTCGTAACCGGGTCCGTAAACCCCTAGAGTTAATTTCTGTCGGTGAGGTACAACAGAAACCCTCACCATCACCGACAAACCAGACCATCCCTCGACTAAACCAGCCATCAACCATTGCACTGCCAAACCTAACTGCCAAAGGGAAAACTTCTCTCAAACAACCACAACAGCCATTGGTTGAGACTGAATCCCTAAATTCCCTGTCATCACAGTCCCCGAAACCTACTCAGCCACCAGTTGTATCCCAGCATAATAATGGGGAAAGTGCTAGCCTAGCAATTCAGAAAGAGGCTACCGAGCAACTTAACCCTCCTGAAAAATTGCCTGAAGACTCAGGTAGTTTGATCAAGTTAGGGGCTAACCAAACCCAGCCAGAAGATTATCTCGAATCATCAGAAAAACTACTACAGAGTCTGGCAGAAGACGAAGAAGAATTTGACAACCAAAAGCAGGTTTCCTACCAACTGTTGACTCCGTTGAATGTCGGTTTCATGGTACTTTTGCTGTTGTTAAGCGCTACCCTACCCTATATCTTCTCCAATCCATCGGTGTTAAGTAATCTGGATCTGTCGCGGCTGATCAGCTTCATCATCCCCAAGATCTCCAAAACCCCTCAGGAAATTACACCACATCAACCACAACAGACTGAGTCAGTTCCCCATTATCCCCTACAGGGTGGTCCTAATTTGGCATCTGAGGAATTTGTAGACTTGAACTTACATACCCTTTCTCAAGTAGAAGGTACTCCAAGACCGCAGCAAACACCTTTTTATACAAAAGATCTCCCTTTACCTAAGGTGGTTGAATCAGCTCCTAAGGTGGTAAATAGACCGATGCCTCCTAAAGGGTCTTCCTTATCTTCAGTACTTTTGCCTTCTGTTCAACCACTGCCAAAGGTTCCCCTGTCATCATTACCAACAACTTCAGGCTCTTTAGTACCCCCAGAAAGACGGGTACAGTCGGGATTACTTCAACCAGCTATATCTGAAACACTCCAAAATCAAGCCGCATCTCTAAGAACAGTGGCAGAGGATTCTTTACCTGCTCGCGATCCTTTCTACTATGTGCTGATCAACTACGATGGTAAACGTTCCCTACAGCAAGCTAGGACAATTGTTCCTGATGCCTATGTGCGCAAATTATCTCAAGGTACCCGCATTCAGATGGGAGCCTTCAAATTTGAACATGAAGCACAAGGTTTGCTAGAAAAACTCCAGCAACAGGGAATTTCTGCTTCGATTTATCGTCCTTGACTTAAGTGTTAAGTGTCAGGTTCAATCTGAATAACATCAGTTTTCATTCCCTAAGCCCTGATCATGATGGAAAGCTGCCATAGGATTACTAGATCGTATGTTTAGAATCATTCGCGCTAGCCTTAATAGTCTGATTAACCAACCTGAAGATCCTGAGAAAATCCTGGAACAGGCTGTAGATGATATGCAGCAGGATTTGATTCAAATGCGTCAGGCTGTAGCTCAAGCGATCGCTACCCAAAAACGCACGGAGCGACAAGCCTCTCAGGCTCAAGCCGCTGCTGAGCAATGGTACCGTCGCGCTCAGTTAGCCTTGTCAGCAGGAGACGACCAGTTGGCACGGGATGCCCTGACACGGCGGAAATCTCATCAGGTGACCGTCACAACTATGAAAGCTCAGCTGTCCCAGCAAGCTGATATTGTGTCCAAGCTCAAGGAAGATCTGCGTACCCTAGAACATAAAATCTCAGAGGCGAAAACCAAAAAGAACTTGTATATTGCTCGGGCTCAATCAGCTAAGGCATCCATGAAAATTAATGAGATGCTCGGTAATGTAGGTACCAGTAGTGCCTTGAGTGCTTTTGAGCAGATGGAAGATAAGGTAATGGAGCTTGAAGCCCGGTCTGAGGCAATGGCTGAGTTAGGTAGCAATCAACTGGATCAGAAATTTGCCGCTCTCGAAGCTAACGATGATGTGGAAGCTGAGTTAGCCGCCATGAAAGCTAATCTGATTCAAGGAACCGAAACTCCCAAATTACCCTCAACTCAGGCATAATAACCGAAAAATCTGGAAAAATTGGATAAATAGCTGGAAAAAGTAATTAGTGTCCCTGTGGTCAGCTCAATTGCAGGTTGGAAACGTTGTATCAAAACACCTTAGAGCCTTGACCCAAGGGGTTACTATACAGGCAAACATCCCTTTATCTATCTTCTTTCTGAATACTCACAAAGCAAATAGGTAGAATAAGACAAGGACGTTTTCTGCTGAAGATGGCACTATTATATCATAAGCGCCTGTGGAAACCAGTTTTTAACCCCTCGAACAGCAATCCCGATAAATCCCCCATGGTTCAGCCGCCAGAGAGTTCAAACCTTAGCTTGTTGTCTAGCACTTTTTCCCAAGAAGTTTTTACACTGGATCAAAGGCTCCCTGTCTTAATGGCTAGGGTATGGGTCAAGCCCGCGAATTTTTCAGCTACCCAACCAGACTTGAGACTCGACAGCAACAATTGCTTGTCCCTCAAGACAACTTAACTAGGCTTACGCACCAGCAAGCCAGTTTTTTACCTACAATGTACACTCCTAGAGGATAAACAGTGTTATGGGATTATTTGATCGCCTGAGCAGAGTGGTCAGAGCTAATCTGAACGATATGGTCAGCAAGGCTGAGGATCCAGAAAAGATTCTTGATCAAGCTATTGTTGATATGCAAGAGGATCTGGTTCAATTGCGTCAAGCAGTTGCCAGGTCAATTGCTGAACAAAAACGCACAGAGCAGCAATACAACAAAAACCAAACAGAAGCTAACAACTGGCAGAAGAGAGCTCAGCTGGCTCTGACCAAAGGGGATGAAAACCTAGCTCGTGAGGCTCTGGTGCGTAAGAAGAGCAATGCTGATACTGCTGCTACCCTGAAAACTCAGTTGGATCAGCAAACTGAGCAGGTCAATACTCTTAAGCGTAATCTGGTTGCTCTCGAAGGCAAAATTTCCGAAGCCAAGACCAAAAAGAATATGCTCAAAGCACGAGCTCAGGCGGCTAAGGCTAATGAAAAGTTACAACAAACCATGGGGTCTCTCAATACTAGTGGCTCCTTAGCAGCGTTTGAGCGTATGGAACAGAAAGTCTTGGAGATGGAGGCTCGTTCTCAAGCTGCCCATGAGCTGGGTGGTGCTGACTTGGAAAGTCAATTTAGACTCTTGGAAGGCAATGATGTTGATGATGAGTTGGCCTCAATGAAAGCTCAGTTGGCTGGTGGTTCTGTATCTCAAGAAGCTTTACCAGCTTCAGAGGAGAAAAAATCTACTTCCTCAGATTCACCCGTTGACAAAGAGTTGGAAGACCTTCGTAAACAAATTGATAATCTGTAGTCAGATCAAATCCGGTTAATCACTTTGGCTTCAGGGAAATTGTTAATTTTTAATGTTTAAGGGTTAATTGGTAATTGTTAATTGGTTATTAGCTAATTGGTTACTAGCTAATTGGTTACTAGCCAATTTACAATTTTTAAGTTTTAGTTGACTAATTAATCACTTTGTGTTAAAGAAAATGGTTAATGGTCAATAGGCAATTTCCGACCAATGACCAATGATTTAAGTTAGTTGCCCCATTAAACCGGCAACTTGTGGTATAATGAGGGTTCGCCGCCTAGAGTCTTTCTAAGTAACAGTAACTTCCAAGCAATGGGTGAGAAAGCAATCGGTGAAAAACACTCAGGAAACAATAACTTAGCGGCACTGAGGAACTTACCTCGTTTAAGAGCTACTAAGCCCCAATGTAATCTCAGATAAGCTCCCAGCTCCCACAGTAATGGCACTTTACCTTGGTATTTATTACTGATTTGTGCATAGATTTTTTCCTTAATGGAAATATGGGTCTTCAGACGTTTCCCGAACGAAAACTTTTGATTATAAGCACCAGACCAAACCGTCCGGTAAGCTAAACACTTATTGATAAATATAGCATCCCCAAACTGAGCAATTTTAATCCAGGAATCAATATCATCAAAGTTGGTATCTAAGCTAGAATCCCAACCACCGGAACTGAGAAACCCATCACGGGAGAAAGCGACTTGTACTGGGGTCCCAAACGGTACCATTTCCAGAAGCATTCCATAATGAATGTCTTCTTGGGCAATATATAACCTTTGCAGTGAACCCACTCGCCGTGTTATACTTAGTTCGGCTCCTAAGGTATCTACTTGAGCCGATTGGCAAGAGCAAATCACTGCTTTCGGATGTAATGCGATCGCATCAGCCATTTCTTCAATACAGTTCCTGGCTAAGTAGTCATCATCATCCAACAGCTTGATCCAATCACCAGTTGCCAACTCTACCCCTTGATTTACCGCTTCCGCGTGACCTTTATTGTAAGCATTTCGGTGATAAACTAAGCTTTGCTCACCACCACGTGCTAAGGCTTCGCTGCGCTCTTTGACATAACCTTCGGTCCCATCAGACGAACCGTTGTCAACGATAACAATTTCACAGGCAAATGTCTGAGCAAGTGCGCTTTCTATCGCACGCTTGAGTAAATCTAGGCGATTATAAGTCGTGATGACAACGCTGAATTTCATCTGGCACCCCTGAGGAAAATTCTGCTATTAGCTTAGCTTTAACTATCAAAGCTCCAACCCTATAATTCCCCTGCAAGCTTAATAACTAATAAGTTTAGCTCAATTATCTCCTCATGTTGGTTAAAACTTTAAAAAACCTGATTCAACCTTGGCCTATTGGCCACGCAATCGCGTTCAACCAACTAACCTTCAACCTTCAACCAACTAACCTTCAACCTTCAACCAACTAACCTTCAACCTTCAACCAACTAACCTTCAACCTTCAACCAACTAACCTTCAACCTTCAACCAACTAACCTTCAACCTTCAACCAACTAACCTTCAACCTTCAACCAACTAACCTTCAACCTTCAACCCAACTCCCAACAACTCACAACTCCAGCTACCATGTAAGCCGTAAGGAATATGATGCTTCAAGTGGAGTGTTGCTACCGGTCCACTAGTTAAATCACGACCATCTAATATTACTAGATCCGATCGGTGATGACTAGCATCATATACTAAGGTCAATACCCAACCATCATCTTCTCGTTCAGCATTGGGTCGTGGCACAAACATTGGTTCATTTACAAAACCCTTAGGCGCAGCACTCCAGAATTGTTGTGTCTTTGTTGCCGTATCTATTTTGAGAATTCCTTGTAATGGAGCATTACCGGTGGGATGATCAGTAGCTCCGATAAATAAGTAGCGATAGGGATGTCCTACATAATTAGGGTTAATGCTGGGAAACTCGCAACAGCGCTCTTCTAACAACTTACTCGCTACGGTTTTCTCCGTTAAGTTTAAACTAAAGCGCCAGAGTTGCCCTGGTGCGATCGCATTAAAATCAACCTCCCGAAAATCACTACCTACGTCTAGTGCTGATAATGACTCGTAGCAAATGGAATCCACATAAATCTTGCCATCTTCCTCAAAAGCATTAGCGTGATGGAAGATAAAGCCCGATTGGGTTTCTAGGATTTTGACTCCCTCTGTATTCTGTTTACGAGGAATCACTATAATCCGGGTCGGTTGCTCAGGCTGATATGCCACACACTCACCAGCTCCTCGGTATCCCAACAGGAACGGAATAGGATTATAGCTAACAGGATTTTGGAAAAAAATACAGTAGTTTGGGGTAATCGCAAAATCGTGGATAAAGGCAAAACCAGGAACAATATAAGCCTGACGTCGTAATAGTTTACCGGTTGGGTCGAATTCGTAAATAGTAATTTTGGTAGACAGACCTGGCTGAATCCCGAAATTCACCAGACAGGGTTGACCACCATCAAGCTTACTACTAGGGTCAATCCAAGGATGAGCAGCAAAGAATTCACCCCCTGCTAATACTCCATCCAAGTTATCTTCACCCAAGGTTTCAAGGGTATGGGGGTCCAAACCGTAAGGTTTAGCTGCTTCCCATAAGGCTAAGAGCTTGCCACCCCAGTAGATTACATTGGTATTAGCAATATTTTTGAGTTGGACATCAAATAGATTCGCTAACCAACCCCCAGGCTTCTGAGTGCCAAACACTCCTCGATAAAGGGGTTTCCCCGCTTTCTGTTCCGCTAAGAAGCCCTCTGTGCGTACAAACCGATTGCGAAAATGGGCTCGACCGTGATCAAATGCGATCGCACAAATCATCCCATCCCCATCAAACGGATGATGCACCGGGTAACCATTAATATCCAGCAAACCAGGACCATTCCTTAACCAAGTCCCCTGCAACTCCCCAGGAATTTCCCCTTCTACCTGATCAATCCAATAATCGTATTCGCCCGGTTGGGACTCATAACCCCTTGCCCAATATTCCTGGCTATAGGACATCCCAGGATTAGAATCCCCATTGGCTTCTTTGGATAACACATTTTTCATTGCTTGTCAAGTCTTTATCCAGATTATTTTATAAATAGTTTTTAACTTTATTTACATTTTATTACTTTATCAGACTGTCTATAGCAAAGGGAATAGGGAGTAGGGAATAGGGAATAGGGAATAGGGAATAGGGAGTAGGGAACAGCAAACAAAAATTCTCATAATTCATTTGGGAGCCCTATATCCATTACCCATCTCTGTAGCCCTGGCTAAGGTTATTTAACAAAACTTTACATCCATGGCTAGCAAGTATAGGAATAATAATATATATTATTATTCCCAGCAGTAATAATTAGTATTTATAGTAACAATAACGGCATCAAGCCACTATTAATCAAGCATCAGTTGTCAGCAATCAGCCGTGAGCTTTTAGCTCACGCTACTTACTTGTTCACTTAATTTTCAACACTTTAGCCATTGGGAAATATCCCGACCAATCAAATCTTGAAGCTGGAGGATATCCTCGCGATAGAATTCAATCAATTGCTTCCGCACTGCTGGTGATAACTTAGGTTTCCCACGATTTAAATATCTAATCTTGTTAACTAGTTTATCCCTTAGGA
>NZ_JAAHFV010000429.1:0-4988 GCF_010672755.1 Moorena sp. SIO1F2 | reverse complement strand
TGTATTAGTCTGTGTAGAATTAGTCTCTATAGAATTGCTTTGCGTTGTATCTGTTGTATCTGTAGCCACCGTATTACTAGTGGATGGCACTTTACCATTGACAGATTCCGTGGTAAAGCTGTTTTCAGGTACAGTTGATGACGACTCCTGAGGTTTCTGCTCCAAGCTATCAGGAGTTGGTTGAGACTCTTCCGGTAATGGACGCCCCTTATCTCCCAACACCGAGGCTGAGGGCACCACTTGTAAGGATTCTACAGAATGATTCCAAATTGTCGTCAGGGAGCCAATACTAGCATTAGCGCCAATTTTTCCCTTCCCCACGACCAGAACCCCAGCGCCTAAACTCGCTCCTGATTCCACCTCCAGAGTCCCTTTGTGAGCATGAATAATTGCTCCCATACCGATACAAACACCGGCTGCAATCGTTATTTTACTATCTCGATCCGCTCGCAAAATTACCCCTGCTGAAATAACAGCACTAGGATCAACGCTCACATTTCCTTCCACGTATATATGAGAATTATTACTCAATTGAAGTTTAGGCAAGTGCATAATTTTTGGCACAGTAGACTTCGCCGCAGTTTTGGGGGTAAAGGGTTTTGGGTAAAGGGTTTTGGGATTAAATTTGACTCTAGCACTATCATTTTTGAGGGCTTCTTTACCGTTGCAAGAAGTCTAATACCTATCAATAAGCTGGTCTTGATTTAAATTAAATGGTTCTCGCAGCAAGGGAGTAGGGGGATAGGGTTTGACGGTTTGTTTTCTAAGGGATGCAGTAGGGTATTGGGGCTTCCCCCCATCTACCAACACTTCCCACACTTCCCACACTTCCCGCGCCCCCGCCCCTATCTGTTCCCTGTTCCCTGTGCTATGCTTATAAATTAAGGCTTTTGAATCAGCGTCTCTAGAACACGCCGTTTAGCTTTCGGATCAATACCAATCAACCGTACATACTCACCCGAATGTTGAACCAAGCAGGTTTCTAGACCTTCAACCACGTCTGAAACCCGAGTAGAGTCAATGGGGGAGCAACTCTGCCAAGAACTGGTGCGGAATCGACGTTTATCCGCATGTTCAGTACCAATCCGATAACCTTGGGACAACAGGTTACGGATCTTCTCAACGATATCTTGACTCAAGGATGAACCAGAAACCTTGCTGCCATTGAATCCTGAGGATTGGGTTGAACGGGGAGTATAGCTATAACTACTACTAGGTTTAGCACCAGGGTTTACCGTGTCCCCAGGTTTTTGAATAATCTTTTCCATCACCCGGCGCTTGGCTTTCGGGTCAATCCCAATCAGTCGGACATACTCACCAGCGTGGTCTGCCAAACAAGCCCCTAGGTCTGCCAAAGCCTGTGATAGGTTATCGGAGCTTATGCCAGGAGCACTCTTCCAGGAACTAGTCCGGAAGCGACGCTCATCAGCATACTCAATACCAATCCGATACCCTTGGGACAACAGTTGACGAACTAGATCATCGACTGATGAGTCTAAGCCATTGCTAGAGAAACCCGCAGTAGGTTGAGGAGCAGAGCTGTAGGGGCTGTAGCTTCTTGAACCAGATCCAGTGGAACTTCCAGAAACAGGGCCACCCGGTTTTTGGATAATCTCTTCACACACCCGGCGTTTAGCTTTCGGGTCAATCCCAATTAGTCGGACATACTCACCAGCGTGGTCTGCCAGACAATCACCCAAGGATTGGAGCACTTCTGATTCACGATCGGAGTGTATTCCGGAAGCACTCTTCCAGGAACTAGTACGGAAGCGACGCTCATCAGCATATTCAGCACCAATTCGGTATCCTTGGCCTAACAGTTGACGAACTCGTTGTTGAAGCTCTGAACTTAATCCTGTATTTGAAGACATTGATCTGAAAGATTTATGGGAACTATCAGGGCTACTATGACCATTAGAGTCAGCATTTTCAGCAATTTCTTTGCGGATGGGCATCATGCAGGAATCATCCTCTGCACACTGATAACCCGCCCGCAATGCCTCATTGATTGCCACCACATGGTTAGCAAACGTTCTATCTTGCTCTTCTACATCCGGTAGTCGGTCAGCTTGCTGCTGATTAGTAATCACCGCTCCGGAAGGAACATATTTACCGGGAGGAATTTCGACATCCTGAACAAGGGCATGCATCATCACAATACAGCCCTCGCCAACTCTAGCATTAAACACCGTAGAGCGAAAGCCAATAAAGCAATCATCCCCAACATAAGCAGGACCATGAATCAGGCTCATGTGGGTAATCGATGCATTCTTGCCAATCCACACCGAGTAATCTTTCTGGTCATCCCCAACAACCCGACCTTCTTCAAGACCATGAATCACAACACCATCTTGAATATTGGTACCTTCACCGATGTAAAATGGTCCCCCTTCATCAGCTCGAATCGAGGTTCCCGAGGCAATCAATACATTTGGACCAATCTCTACATCTCCAATAATGTTGGAAAAAGAATGGACATAAGCTGTGTCATCAATTTTTGGTTCAGCCAGATCCCGTGACCAAGGTGTTGGGGGAGCTGCCTGGGTGCTAAATGCCATAGATGTTTTCCTCCTAATTTTTATTTGAGATACACTGTCATGAAATAGATTTTTGTCAAGCCCCACACTTGAGGATTGGGGTTAGTTATTTCTGCTGCTCCCACTCGGGAAATGTAATCATGCAGAAATTGCTGGATTGTTAATGGTTAACCTCTACCGTTATGGCTTATCGTTACAAATAACTGCTAGCTTGGAACGCTATTGGGGTCGAGTCAGAATCGAGCCATGGATAACCACGCATAAGCTACTATCCAAAGCTACTACCCAAAGTTATTACCCAAAGCTACTATTGTCCGAACCTACTCACTAATACTGGTCTTTTTTGCTGTAGAGCATGCTATTGTCCACACTGACCGTGTCAATAATCCCCACCACCATAGCGTCGATGGGACGCTTGTCACTCTCACCGACTTGCCGAGCCGCGCTGCCACGGCTGACTAGCACCCACTCATTTATACCAGCACCGACTATGTCAGCAGCTACCTCATACTTGGGGAGTGGTTCTCCTGCATCATTTAGGTATTGCAGGAAAAGGAATTTAACTCCTCTAAGACTAGGATCTTTATAAGTACTAACGACCGTGCCTCGGACTTTGGCAATTTGCATTGACCTAACTTATTACAGGACTTGGGGTGACAGGACTTGGGGGGAGATGGATTAGGGAGCAGTTATATGGCCAAGCCAAAACTAGTGGATCAAGCAATCTCTCCCCTCATGGTAAGCACATCCCCTACTTGACACCGGCATGTCTTGAATCTCAAATTGGCGGACGATTATGGACGGTTCATCGGACGGATGGCGTTAGTACTCTCCCGGAACTGTTCCACATCTTCGGTATAACGAATTGGTAGAACATACTCCAGGTTTTCGTGAGGTCGAGCAATAATATGGGTAGATAATACCTGACCTCCATTGACACGCTTAACGTTATCAATTCCAGCAGCTACCGAGGCTTGCACCTCAGACACATCTCCCCGCACAATCACGGTTACACGAGCGCTACCAATTTTTTCATAACCCACAAGGGTGACACGAGCCGCTTTCACCATAGCATCTGCGGCTTCTACAACCGCTGGAAAACCAAGGGTTTCCACCATTCCCACAGCAATTGACATGAATTTTACTCCTAGACGTTTATCAAGATTTTGATCAACCCACGCGCTGACCACACGTGGGATGGTTGTGACGGCATATAAGCGCTCTTTGCTAAACCTATAGTCACTGCATACCAACGAGTTCAGCACCCAAGCTTGTGCCAATTGCCTCTAGACTCTCTATGGTTTTTAGGAGCATCTTGGCTAGTAGCTACGGAACTGTTCCACAGCTTCGCTGTAACGAATTGGTAGGACATACTCTAAGTTTTCATGGGGACGAGCGATGATGTGGGTTGATACCACCTTACCTCCATTCACCCGGTTTGCTGATTCTATCCCAGCGGATACGGAAGCTTGCACCTCGGAGACATCTCCCCGCACAATCACGGTTACACGAGCGCTACCGATTTTTTCATAACCCACAAGGGTGACGCGAGCGGCTTTAACCATCGCATCAGCTGCTTCTACAACAGCTGGAAAGCCCTCAGTTTCAATCATTCCAACAGCAATTGGCATTTCGCTTTTCTCCTAGTGGATTAGTCAAATAAGAGTGATGAACGCTCCCTAACTAACCTTGCAGTGTAGTTAGGGCAGTGTAGTTAGGGTTTCTGTGGCATTGCAGATAACTGCAATGTTGCCGGGTAAATCGGCCTTTTCGATACACCGTCAGAACGTGAGCCGACCAACGTCATAGCAGGTAGCTAACTTAGCTAGCTAACTGAGTTAGCTAATTCACCTAGCTAACTCAGGTAGCTAACTGTATTGGTCGTGCTTCTGTACTTCCCTTGCTCCTCGCTTAATCCGCCTCATGGTTAGTTTGGGGGGGATTAAAGGGTGGAGGGGGGTGTGGGTTTGCCTAACCAAAAGTGATTGTTTCCCTGGCCTTTCGGCCACGCTACGCTAACACCCCGGCTGAAACAAAGATAGTAGACGGGGAATGCCCTCAACATCTTTGTTTAAAGGACAACCAAAACTAAGCATAGAGAACCTTGGCGTATTTGACAATATAAAATATGATAATACTTCTTAATGAGAGACCTTAACAAAACTTAACATTCCGAGGGGGTCAGCTAGATTAGTTAACGAAAATTCACCGTTTTGGAGAATGGTTGCTTTTGTTTTATAATTTTTTTATAACTTTTAGATAAGTAATCCTCACTAAGCGCCAGAATTTGAGTGCGGTCACCGAGTTCCTGGGTTACGGCACTGGGAACTGGGTCGCTCTAACCTGACTAAGGATAGATGGGTGGATAGATGGGTTGTCAAGCCTGATTTGAGCTTTAATCCCTTAGCTTGATCGGTTGTCAAGCCAGACTTGACCTTGAATAAGTTAGCA
>NZ_JAAHFV010000428.1:0-5005 GCF_010672755.1 Moorena sp. SIO1F2 | reverse complement strand
TGATGGTAAAGTGCTAGTCATCTTAGATCAGGATAGTACAACTCAACTTATCTTGAATGGGGATAGGGAAACCAAAAAAACCGATTACCAATTTTTTACGGTTGAAGTATTACGAAAATATAACCTGAATTCTCCATCCAAGTCTAGGTTAGATGATTGGGTCTACTATCAAACCAAACAAAATCCTAAACTCAAAGACTTCTTATCGGAGCGGGGACTTTGTTTTCTCAGTGACTGGGCGCTGCTGAATCGAGCTAGACCGATACAATTTGAAAAACTATTGCCACGCGATCGCAATATCCTAGAAGCCTTTCATGCAGTCTACCGTAGGGACAGACGCCAACAGCCAGCAAAAAAAGCTAGACGTTGTCCGGATCCCACCCAGTCTCAACTTGAAGAAATCAGACACCTCTTGCAGGAAAAATCGGTAATTGTCAACTCTCTAGCACAGCTGAGGGATGAACTCAAACATCTGGCCAGACTGCTAAGGCAATATGACATATGGATTCGCAGCGGATTTCCGCCATCGGAACCCCTAGAGGTGTCGGATTCGGATACTAGACGCGACCGAGAGTTACCAGACCCAAATTTCACCAACACTTTAGATGCGATCGCACGACAAGAATTACAGCAATTCTTTGGTCAGCAACTCATAGCCTGTTTGGATTTGGGGATAGAGCAAGGGCTAACGGAGCACATTACCAAGCTACAGTACAGTCGAAGTTACGCCCGTTTTGCGTCCAAGATTATATCAGGTCTTGAACTGATCTACTGTCATGGTAAATCTCAAGCCGAGATTGCCTCTATTTTAGGAATGACTAATCAGTCCCAAGTGAGCCGGGTGCTAAATCCAAAGGAGCTACTCAATCGGGTGCGGTTTTGGACAATAGACAAACTTTTCCACATTATCTCCCATGCAGCACATCAGTTTAATCTGGCAAATATGTTTAGGGATCCAGACTATTTAAGAAACTTGATGGAACACCTAGAAGCTTTTGTCGATGCTGAAGTCTTCCAAGAAGCAGCTGCAGAAATCATGACAGGGAAAAACCGTTCTACTAATAGCCTATATACCCAGCGACTATGCCGCTACCTTGAGACACTGAAGCCGGAAAATCATGACTAGTTATTCTGTTAATTCCACCGACCTCAGGCTTGTGCAACCAGAATGTATTTGGTTAGAATCCGAACAGTTTGAGCAAGCAGTACAAATGAGTAACCAAGTCATCTCAGAAGCACGCCAATGGCAAACCTATCTGAATGGACTAGCATTACTTAGTTTTACACAATGGTTAGAGGAAAAGTTAGCTAATATCTTGATTTCTGATAATTGTTGTTCTTTACGACAACCTAAATACGCTAATGTGATTGAAGCGGTATGTAATCTTATCGTAGGCGAATTTAAGCTTTGTTTACTTACCAGTGAGAGTTTCATTGATGAAGTGGTTACTGTACCGATAGCCGCCATTGATTTACCAGACTTTGCTGCTCATTTCTATGTTGTGATTGAAGTGCAAGAAGAGCTAGAGACTGCTATTATTAGAGGCTTTATCCGTTACGACGAACTGGTTGATTACCGACAAGTGTGTAATTTACATCCTGAAGTGGATTGGAACTATAGTTTACCTCTGTCATTGTTTGATCCTGAGCCAAATCACCTACTATTTTATTTACGTTTCTTGGATTACGCTGCCATTAAGCTACCACTAACTTCTCCTAATTACCTCCGTAGACTATCTCTGAATCAACCTGACTTGGAAACATTAGAAACATTATTAGATCGCCTACAATATCCTGAGCAAACCCTTTGGCAAACGTTAAGCTGGGAGCAAGGGCTGACTATACTCCAAAGTCCTGAATTACTGGAGTTGTTATATCAATGGCAACTAACTCCACAGAGAACAACCTCCCTTTCTATTCGGATTACAGAAGTATTCACCATCCTAACTCAAAAGGCTATCAATACCCAGCAATGGTTGGAGGGTAAATTAGATGAATTTGCCCAAGGTTTAGGATTGTTCATCCCTCAATCTCTTACTGCGAATTCATCGGTATTTCGGTCACTTGATCAATTCGATAATGTGATTAATGAGCTTAGATATCAAGGAATGGACATTCCTCCCGAACCAGGTCGATCCTATCAGGACATTGATTTAGGTAAAATTCCTTTACGACTATGTGCCGTAACCTGGCCTATTGACTCTCCAATTCCTCCACCAAAATGGTCATTGCTGCTAATTTTAGGAACTAAAATGGGTACTCCTTTACCTGATGGATTTAAGCTACAAGTTAGCAACCTAAGGTCTATTATACATGAGCCTGTATCAGGGTTTGATGATCCATTTCTGTTTGCCCGTGTGGAAGGACGCTCAGATGAAAAATTTGTGGTGACGATTATCCCACCGGATAGCTCAGCACAGACCTTATCTCCTTATGAATTTAAGCCTAGTTAAACAGCATTTAAGTTATTGATTAAAAATGGATTAGACATTATAAATTAGGGAGTAGGGAGTATTAAATTTAGAACAGGTAATCGGTAATAATAAAAAAAACGAGGATTATTTTGGGCAATGGCTACTGTTTTTGAACTAAAAATTTGGCATAAAACAGATGATAAATCTTGTTTTTTTTTGCTGCTTTGGAATGACAGTAAAAGGCAGCTATCTGCCAGTATAAACTATTCAAAATAAATACAAAGATGTTATCAACGGTGGCGACAGCGCTACACTATGTTTTACGAATTCCCGTCAGTGAAACCTATAGGAGATAGTGGCAGAATTAATCCTGGTTCAGGTGACCGATGTTATGATTTGATGGAGGCAGAAAGAGAGTTCCTCAATGCTTTCCAGCGTTGGTTAGGAGAAGGAAACGTTCGTAAGATTCAACAGCGGATTCGAGACGAATTGACTCGTGTTGCTCAAGTGATATCGGAAGACGGCAAGGGGATTGGTACTCACCCCAGTGTTGATATTTTCGTAGCTTGTGACTCTATAGAAATGGAACGGTTACCATGGGAAACTTGGAAACTTGCTCCTGAAGGCACACCCCTGGGGAGGGTTCGCATTTTCAGAAGCGCTATGGATAATCCGGATCCCATTGCTTGTACTAAGCCCCTGACAGTTTGCGCTGCGACCCCGCGCTTTTTCAAAGGGATAGGGAAGGCACACCTTAGAAAAACCCGCATTCTAGCTATCTTCGGAGATGATCCCAGACTACCGTTGCAGGATGATTGGAAAGCTGTGCGATCGCTTAAATCTATTGCTGAGGTCGAGCGAGTAACCTGGCAACCCCATGAAAACCATGTCGATATCAAAACCAAAATTGCTAATGCTATCTGTGATCAACGAGGCTGGGATGTGCTGTTCTTTGCTGGACATAGCGATGAAACCACAACCACAGGAGGAAGACTTGCGATCGCTCCGAATATATCCCTGTCGATTAGTGAACTCGAAGAAAAATTAACTCAAGCTAAAGAACATAGATTGCAGCTGGCCATTTTCAACTCCTGCAGTGGTCTGAGCATTGCTAACTCTCTGATTAAACTTGGGTTACAGGTAATAGTGATGCGGGAACCCATTCGCAATGATGTGGCTCAGAGTTTTCTCCAGCAGTTCTGTAAGCCCCTAGCTGACCATAGAGATGTTTACGATGCACTACTCGAAGCCTGTCAACATCTTCAATCCGTAGAAAAATTTGCCTATCCCTCTGCCTATCTGCTTCCCTCTTTATTTAATCCTCCCGGTTTGATTCCCTATCGCATTGAGCGGTTTGATTGGAAGAAAATGCTGCAGCAGTGGTTACCGACAAGACCAGAAGCGATCGCATTGGGAACAGTTTTACTGCTGAGCGTCATCCCAGCTATTCAAGTCGAATTATTGTTCGACATCCGAGCGTTTGTTCAAGCTGTCTATCGTAATTTGACGAATCAATTACCAAAGCATACCTTAGCGCCTGTTTTGTTAGTTGCCATCGATCAGGAATCTCTAGATCAAGCTGATGAAGCAATAGAAAGCACACAAGGTAAGTTGATTGATTCCGAATACTTAGCCAAGTTGGTAAGACACCTATACGCCTTGAATGCTCAAGTAATCGGCATTTACTACAGTCGGCATATCTACCAACCTAGATACGAAAACCTTGATCAAGCGATTCGCTCTGCTGTGGAAAACCATAACACTTGGTTTGTGCTAGCAGCAGATAAACAAGATAAAGTCGCTAGTCGCAAATGGAGTTTAGAAGGGTACATAGAATTTGAGCCTTGGACTATTGAACAGCCTCTAGATCCCACCTGTATCGACGAGTCATGTCCGTTTGCCTATCAGCTAGCAGTAGCTCATCTGCTCAATCACCAGTCATCTTCAGATAGTTTACCCCAGCCAACATTAAACAGTACAGTAGATTTTCAGTCCCAAGTCAGTGATTATCTAAAGCAAAGAAAGACTCACAATCAAGGGCTGATTCCTTTCCATCAATCTGCTCCTCCTTTTGGACTAGCTTCCATTATTGACTTTTCTATTCCTCCTAGACAAGTCTACAAATCTATTACAGCTAAGGAACTTCTCAATTTTCCTGTGCCTAATCCAGAACTCCAACAGCATGTGATGCAGCAAGTTGTTATCATCACCCATGGTGACTACAATGACACCGAAGATGACTTTTACTTTCCGTCAGTTGCTGGCTATTGGTGCCATTACTATCAACCTGTTGAACAGGATATAAAGCAGTGCCTGGAAGTATTAACTAGAGGAGAAGTATTTGCTTATATGGTTCACCATATAATCCGGCAGCATCGGGTAGTTTTTATTCCTGATTATTGGGGAATTTTACTAGCCGCATTACTAGGAAAATGGACTACTATTATCCTGGTAAAAAAAACATTATTACAGCGATATAAACAGGTATTAACATTGGTAATTATAACAGGAATATACGGATTATTTGTATTGCAGGTTTATATCTCAGCATTAGTATTGACGGGAAAAACCACGTAATCAATACTAATGCA
>NZ_JAAHFV010000427.1:0-5042 GCF_010672755.1 Moorena sp. SIO1F2 | reverse complement strand
AGCGATCGCACTTTTGATTAAGTATGGTGATCCAAAAGCACAGCCCTAGCACTATAGAAAAGGGAGTAGGGAGTAGGGAGTAGGGAGTAGGGAGTAGGGAGTAGGGAGTGGGGAGTAGGGAGTAGGGAGTAGGGAGTAGGGAGTAGGGAGTAGGGAGTAGGGAGTAGGGAGTAGGGAAATAGGGTTGCATTTATAAAAATGAAAAATTTAAACTAGAAACTTGATATTAATTAACCATTAACTATTAATCATTAAAATTAACAATTAACAAATGACTAATGAGCAACTCTACCATCAGCAGGAGGAGCTTCCCCTAGACATGGTAAACTCTCAACCAAAACTCCGGGTTTCTTGGCAAGGTATTTTCTCCCTGCTGATGTTCTTTTATATGTACCTACCCCTGCTGGTACTGACGTTTTATAGCTTCAATGACTCTAAATACAGCGCCCAGTGGCAGGGATTCACGTTTAAGTGGTACCTGAAACTATGGGAGGACGAGAGTGTAAGGACCGCACTATTCAATAGTCTCACGGTAGCGCTAGTGGCAGTAGGGATTTCTGCGGTATTGGGTACCATGATGGCAGTCGGTTTAGCCCGTTACCAGTTTCCAGGGAAACGCTTGTATCGAGGTATCTCCTACTTACCCCTGATTATCCCAGACATTGCGATCGCAGTGGCAACTCTCATCTTTTTGGCAGTTATGGCTATTCCTCTTAGTCTGTGGACTATCATAGCAGCTCATATAGTTTTCTGTTTGGCCTATATTGCCATTGTTGTTTCCTCCCGTATCACCCAGCTTGACCCTCACCTAGAAGAAGCAGCCCTTGATTTAGGAGCAACCCCCTTACAAGCTTTTATAAAAATATTACTACCGGAATTGATGCCAGGGATTATTGCCGGTTGTTTATTGTCTTTTGTCCTAAGTATGGATGATTTTCTGATTTCTAGTTTTACAGCTGGGACTGGTGCAACTACCTTACCTATGGAAATCTTTAGCCGCATCCGCACTGGTGTTAAACCAGATATAAATGCCCTTAGTGTTTTGCTAATCCTGGTATCAGGTGCAGTTGCTTTTATAGCTGAATGGCTCCGTTATCGGAGTGTGGAAAATCGGTAATAATGGGGAATCGGGAATCGGGAATTGGGAATCGGGAATCGGAACCCACCCCTAACCCCTCCCAGGAGGGGAACGGGAATCGGGAATTGGGAATTGGGAATCGGGAATTGGGAATCGGGAATCGGGAATCGGGAATTTATAACTGATACAAGGTTACTTTATATTATTCCATTATATTATTCCATTCCTTAGTTCAGCCACCCCAAAATTTAGAATTCATCCTTGAACATTCATTCTTGATTTCAATTTATATAACCTTTCTTCCAATTCAGTAGTAAGTTGTTCGAGCCGATGGTCATTACTTAAGTAGGGAGAGGTAGTTTTAGCGATTCTGAATAGTTGAGTGGCGATTAATTGTTGTTTTTCACTCCAAAGTGTCTTGACTGAACGCAACTGATCTTGTTTGAGCCAATTAAACCAAAAGTGAGCATAACGGATTGAGGAACGAATTCCCCGTGCTGTTCTAGGATATAAATCCCACAGAGGCATGATATATTGGGGTTGGTATTTCAAACCAACAGATAAGCACCAATCCTGCCATTTAAATGCCAAGATACTTGGATTAGTGCAGATGGGAATCCAGGGAATTCGTAGCGCATCGGCTACAATTGCTCCATGCATGGCTTCTGTTAGTAAGATTTTGGTTTGGCTGATGGCAGATAATACTTGCTCGACAGGCAAACGAGGGTCAATATACTTAAAGCCGATTTGTTCACAGATTTGATGCCAGGCTTGACCGCCATATCTGGCAGATTTAGCATGGGGCATAACGGCAAATTGATGGATTTTTTGACTGGTTGGATGGAAGAGTCGTCTGACTAGCACTGCTCCATCGGTAACGGCTAATTGAGGGGAAATGTCTAAGGCTTTGGCGGAAAGGGGTCCTCTTACACAGTCAATTGTCCAGGAATCTTGGAGTTTTGGTAACTTTTCATAACCGACTCCGCTACTAAAAATTATGATTCGGCGAGCATTGGGTAAACGCTTGGGTAGTAAATTATTTAGGAGGGTACCGATTCCAACAAAGGCGGTGCTTTCATCGTCATCTAGTAAGTTAGGGATTAACTGTTGCCAGAGCCAAGGGTTTAGGTCATCGCCGAAGTTATTGAGACCACCGGGGAATCGTTTGGATGAGTATTGGTAGTAGAAGAGTTTCATTATTGTTTGTTATTCCCTAATATGTCGCATTTTACTTCGGTAGAGCCACTAAAGGTTTATGTTCCGGCCTTGACTAGCTGGTCAACAGTTAGTTTTAATTCTGGGAAAGTTGGTGATTCAATAGAATCACAACCCGTAAAGGTTTTGCCTTCTTTATATTCATCCTCAGCTAACTCGTATATCCAAACTGTAGGAATTTTAGGAGACCCAATGTATCGGGTTCCTCCCAGGGCTTTATAGTCAACAATCCAGTATTCTGGAATACCAAATTTTTCGTATTCAGCTAGTTTGGTTAGATAGTCATCTTGCCAGTTGGTACTAACGACTTCCACGATTAACTTAGCTGATTTACCGATTGAAATACTTGACTTTTTTTTCCAGTATGGGTCTTCCACGACAGTTTGTTTATCCAAGACAATGATATCTGGTAAATAACCTTCCCCCTGTTGATAGGGTTTGACAAGACAAGTTCGAGGAATAAAGTAAGGTAGTGAAAGTCTCTCTATTTCGACATCAATTTTTCTGGCAATGAGAGCTGCTACTTGTTCGTGTAAACCGGTGGGACGCATAGCTACAATTCTACCCTGGCGAAGTTCATAGTTTCCTCCATCCTCTGGGTACTGTTCTAAGAATTCGTCAAACGTTAATAGTTTTGATACTGCTTGAACCATAGTTATGAATGGTTAATAAGTACTATTGGGTTAGTATCTAGTTTAAGTATAGCGTTTTACAATGATAGGTCAAACTATTTGTTGTTAAAAAAGCGCTGCATCCCTACTCCCTGCTCCCTAATCGCTACTCCCTACTCCCTAAAAACCACCGGTGTAAGTACCTAACCGAATTGACAACTGCTATATAATAAGGATACCAAACTCATTTCCAAAAATCCATTTACCATCGACTTTTATCTGGAATTATTGCTAGCCAATAAAACTCTTGTTATTTTATCTTTAACTCGATTTCCCTGAAAGCCAATATAACCCTGTCCCAAGGTAATCTGTTGAGACAAATGAGATTGATTGCACCAATTATCATAGGCAGGTAATGCAATAGTTTCTAAGAAATAACGCCACTTCTTCGTAGTACTTGAAGGGGTGATCGCTTTGGCACGAATTCTACCATTTTTAACCATAGCGCTACGTAAAGTTGGCTCTTCTTTCAACCGCTTAAGGGCTGAAATTAACGCGCTAGGGGTAGCCACTTCCAGATAGTCTAGTGGGCTATAGCGTTCTACTTGATAAGCAGCTTCACATCCGAGAATAGCAGGAACCCCTGCTAGCCAAGCATTGTAGAGTTTGGTAGCTGGTTTGGTCAGGTAATTGCGGTGGAAGCAGCCTGTGTGACACTCAAAGCTACGCACAGCGACAATAGCATCAATCTGACTGTAGTCATGCCAGCGATTGTCTAGGTTGCTATAGTCATGCCAATGATTGCGATTGATTACTGGTTGCCAAGATAACCCCAGTGCCTGGAGTTGTTGTTGCCAGGAGGGATGCTTTAACTCTATCGCTAGATTATTTTCCTGACCAAAGAAGGCGATGGTTTTAAAGCGATCGCATCGTGCTGGATGGCGCTGAATTAACCCTGGCTGAGTCCAGTGGGGTAAATAGTAACTATTGCGCAGATGCATTGTTTCCAGAGGATTTTGTACCACATGGACTTGAGCATAGGGATAGGGTCTTTGTTCAGCTTTAATACAAATCAGCAATAACTTTGGTCCTGGCTTGAGCTGGTCATTGTGAGCTCGTAAACAATTGCGGTGGATCAGGACAATCCCTTCTCTGGGCAATTCTGCTACTAGTTCGCAAGGGAAACCATCGGCTTTCAGGCGCAGATAGGTTTGTAAGGTCCAGGCATAGATACCAATACCAAAGCCTTTCCAGTTCTCATCGGCACTTTTGGGCATGGTGTCCGGCCAGAAACCCTGAGGAATGTAGAAGTAAATTGGGGGTAATTTATCGGTCATTGAATCCTGGATAAAGAAGTAATATCAAATCAATCTCCAATTTGGTTAACTAATTAATATATCCCTTAGAAGGTAATTGGTAATTGGGTAAAAGGTAATGGGTAATTAGTAGTTGATGATTAGGCATTACAGATTACCCTGACTCAAAAATCCAGGAACTATTTAAGAAGTGATTAATGGAACTTGACTCAACTTTGCATTTATCTTGCGATCAAAAAAAGCTGAATTATAGCATATCATCTTTTACAAAAAATTACCCGTTTGGGTACTGCAAACCTAATAATTTGTATGAGACAATATGGCACAGCTAAGCAAAAGTGTAAGGATGGTGCCTCTATCGAGATATTGGGAAATTTTAAGACTTGATCCTGCTAGTGTTGGGTGTGGTTACAAAAAACTGTTACTACCGCTGGCATGGGAGTTTTTTCAACAGAAGTGTCTAGAATTAGATGCTTCAGAAACGCGATTGACCGTTCGCGGCAGCGTCGGGCAAAGTCCTAGAGGTGCGCATTTGTCGGTGGAGCAGCATCGGGATATTCAAACCTCCCTATACACCTGGTTTCACCCTGAGGAATCGTCTGGGTCAGCCATAAGTCGTGCTAGAGCAGGACTTTGTCTTCGTTGCTATGTCTCTTACCCAATCCTGAAAGCTTGCAAGAAACTGGCTAGTTTACCTCAATCCCCCCAAGAAAATGGGGAATCTCCAAAAGGGGACATTACGCTGAAGGACGCTAACGGTAAAACTCTCGAATGTTACATTGAGCATTCCCTAGAGCTGGAGGGTTGTGAATACCTTCTGCT
>NZ_JAAHFV010000426.1:0-5060 GCF_010672755.1 Moorena sp. SIO1F2 | reverse complement strand
GGCATGTAGCGAAATAGACTGATACGCTACAGACAAAAGTCAAAGGAATAAGGACTATGAGGTTTTGCCGCCTCATAATGATTTCCCAAAGAATATTCCTGGTGAAGAGTACCACCCTAAAAGTCCACAGAATGGTTATCAGGAACGAAATAACTCTCATATGTACTCTCAACATGGTCGATGGTTGAGTAGGTAGTTAACCGCAAGTCATAGGAGAGCGAGATTGAGTCAGAAGCCAATGCCTGGGGTAATGCCCAGGATATGCTGACGGACTCACGTTGTAGGAAAGGGTATGGTTGTAAGTAGTAATGAATAAGTCTAAAACTCGGGGGTTCGCCCCACAGTCGGAATGGAGAAGGGTCAATTGGCGAAAGCTGGAAATGACCGTTTTTAAGTTACAAAAACGAATATACCGAGCCTCGAGCCGTGGTGACGTGAGCGTGGTAAGAAAACTCCAAAAGACCCTGATGAAGTCCTGGTCAGCCAAAATGATTGCGGTCAGACGAGTCACCCAGGAGAATAAAGGCAAAAAGACTGCCGGAATAGACGGGTTCAAAGCCTTAACCAATAGGCAACGCCTCGCCTTAGTAGCTAGCCTCAAGGTCTCCAAAAAGGCACAACCTACCAGAAGGGTATGGATTCCCAAACCCGGACGGTCAGAAAAACGCCCCTTAGGTATCCCGACTATGTACGACCGTGCATTACAAGCACTTGCCAAGCAGGCTCTTGAACCTGAATGGGAAGAAAAATTTGAACCCAATTCATACGGGTTCAGACCAGGACGCTCATGTCATGATGCCATTGAAGCAATATTCAATTTCATCAACAAAAAACCCAAATGGGTTCTTGATGCTGACATTGCCAAATGCTTCGACAAAATAAACCATGATGCACTTCTAACAAAATTGAATACCTATCCATCCATGAGACGTTTAATTAAGTCCTGGCTTAAAGCCGGTGTGATGGATAAGGGAATATTCTCACACACAAACGAGGGCACCCCTCAAGGTGGGGTGATATCCCCACTATTGGCGAACATAGCCCTCCACGGAATGGAACAAGAGGTATGGAACTATGCTAACTCTATCAAGGGTAAAAAAACATATTACAAAAAAGGATTAGCCCTAATTAGATACGCAGATGATTTCGTCATCCTTCACCCAGACCAAAAAGTGGTAGAAGAATATCAAGAAGTAATCAACACATGGCTACAGGACATGGGGTTGGAACTAAAACCAAGTAAAACCCAAATTACCCACACTTTTGACGGATTTGATTTTATTGGATTCAACATCCGTCAATATAAAACAGGTAAAAACCATTCAAAACGAGGTTTTAAAACCATCATCAAACCATCCAAAGAAAAAGTTCTAGAACATTACGGGCAGCTTTCCCAAGTCATCAATAGACATAAAGCTGCCCCACAGAAGGCGTTAATAAGCCAACTTAAACCTATTATAAGAGGATGGTGTAACTACTACAGCTCTGTTTGTAGCAAAGAAACCTTCTCAAAATTAGGGAATCTACTCTGGAACAAACTTCGAAGATGGGGATATAGGAGACACCCCAACAAATCAAGAACCTGGGTAACCAAGAAATATTGGGGAACCATCGGAGAAGATAACTGGGTATTCATGACCAACGGGAATAACTACCTCCCAAAACATGCCAAAACTGAAATAGTCAGGCACATAAAAGTTCAAGAAACCAGGAGTCCCTACGATGGAGACCTAATTTATTGGAGCACCAGAATGAGAAAGCATCCTGAGATGACCACTCAGAAGGGAAGGCTTTTAGAACGGCAAGAAGGGTTTGAAGTTACCGTAAGATAGTGGAGCCTTTATAGTTGGTAGGTTATGCGTAAAAGGTTGAAGTCTGTTGTAGTAAGGCTCCACTATCTAAGGTTTCGTTTCCGGAAATGCGCCCATTGTGGTCTTACCTTCAGGGATGGAGATTTGTTGGAAAAACACCATATTATACCACGCGCTCTAGGAGGTAACGACCTAGACAAAAATCTAGAGTTACTTCACCTCCATTGTCACGACGTCAAACACGGGACCAAAGTCAACTCTTCAAAGTTAGATGAGAATCCGTTCTAGAGGTACCAATGTAAATGGTTCCTATGATGAGGAGCCGGATGATGCGAAAGTGTCATGTCCGGTTCTGAAGACGAGTCGGTGGGGCGACTCACCGGCTTAGTTTAATCAACCACCAGGTTTTTACCTGGTGCTATACAGGTCATTCCTGCTGATAAGTAGGTTTGCACAGGTTAAATGTTGCACAGCTGCTTGAGTGTCGGTTATTTTTGTTCTTCACCATAAATCAGGATTATGCAACTAAAAGCCAACACAATACTGTCACCAAGGTCACTACTAGGTTCACTACTGCTGATTTCCCCCTTTTTTCTATGGGGTACAGCTATGGTAGCCATGAAAGGGGTGATCCCCAACACAACCCCTATGTTTATGGCTGGGGTGCGGTTAGTACCAGCAGGAGTTTTAGTATTAGGAGCAGCAACTGTGATGGGTCGCCCCCAGCCGAAAGGTTGGCTAGCCTGGCTGTGGATTAGCTTATTTGCCTTAGTGGATGGGGCAATGTTTCAGGGTTTCCTAGCCCAGGGATTGGTTAGCACTGGTGCGGGTTTGGGTTCGGTCATGATTGATAGTCAACCCCTAGTGGTCGCCCTGCTATCAGCATTGCTCTTTGGTGAACTTATTGGACTGTGGGGTTGGTTAGGACTAGGATTTGGTATAGTAGGAATCAGCTTGATTGGCTTGCCCGATCAATGGATTCTCAGCCTTTTTACTGGCAACGCTCAAGCTATAGAATTAAGCTGGGAACAGCTGTTTGATCATGGAGAGTGGCTGATGCTGTTAGCATCCCTTTCCATGGCAGTAGGAACAGTAATGGTTCCCATTATCAGCCGCTATGCTGACCCAGTTGCTGCGGTTGGTTGGCACATGATCCTAGGAGGATTACCGTTATTTGCCCTCTCTAGTGTCATAGAATCCCAGCAATGGGTGAATATTGATGGAGTTGGCTGGATCGCATTAGCTTACTCCACTGTTTTCGGGAGTGCGATCGCATACGGTATATTCTTCTACTTTGCCTCCAAGGGGAATCTCACTAGTCTGTGTAGCTTAACCTTTCTGACACCAGTATTTGCCCTGCTATTTGGGAATTTAGTGTTGTCTGAGGTACTCAGTGCTCTACAGTGGACTGGTGTGTGCCTGACATTGCTCAGCGTTTATCTAGTCAATCAGCGCGAACAAATAGCAACTCGGATCAAAGCAAGGCTCGCAAACAACAGCGGCTAGCCAAAGGGGAAAACTGGCAGTGGAAACAACAACTGAGATCGTCTGAAGAAGGTAGTGCTAAGCTACCAGAAACCCAGCAGTGAAGCCGATTTGATACAATTGAGATTAATCGAGCCAAAATTATGTTGCTCGAACGAGTAAAGCACATGGGATTTAGCGTTGTGTGTTAAGTGCGTAAGCTAGAATTGGCGTTCACATTCGAGTCCTGTAGAATTTTATGACTCGCCATTGGTCTATCATACTTGTAGCTACCTGTTTGAACTGCCTAGGCTGGTTCCCAGCACCCAGCCTAGCAGTGAAATTAGAAAAAGCGATGTTCCTTTGGAACCCCTACGCGAACGCATTTTCACCCAACAACGTCCCTGACCCGTTGGTAATCGCTCAATCTCCTTCTGCCACAGAAACTGACCAACCAATGCTCAAAGGGAGTCGGGGCCAAGAGGTGGCTCTTGTGCAAGCCAAGCTAAAGCATCTTGGCTTCTACGATGGGCTTGAAGATGGTGTTTATGGTGAAGAGACAGAGAAAGCAGTCGCTTTATTCCAAGAATCTATTGGATTGAGAAAACTGGGTAGTGTTGATTCGGTTACTAGGAAGGAATTGGAGCAAGCCTACGCTGCTAAGACCACAACCACCAGCACGAGTTCAGCTCCAAACTCAGGTCAATTAGTGGCAGCAGAATCGACTACTGCAGAATCGACTACTACCGAACCTTCGACCCAGGAAAAGAGCCCGTCATCATGGTTGATCATCCCAGCCATCATCATGGCTGGTGGCGGTTTTTTCCTATTCAAGTGGTTGACTAAACCAAAACGACCCGTAGACTCACAATTAGCGCCCTCCACAGAAAATCAAGCTAAACAAGATACTACAGTCAATAACCTCAAAGTCCAAGTGTCAACTGACTCCCAAAACCACCATACTCAAAGGGATTATAACCATAGCGCTAGTTATAATGTCGCCAATTCTAGCAATCCTCAACCTCAGTCTTTAGCTGATTCCTTACATGTCAAAAAGACCACTCGCCTGACTAAATTTAGTATTGTTGAGGAATTAATCAGAGAATTAGAAGACCCAGATCCAAAAAAGCGACAACAAGCTATCTGGGAATTAGCCCAAAAGGGGGATTCTAGGGCAGTAAAGCCCCTAGTAAACTTAATGGTAGATTCTGATTCTAAGCAGCGTGGTTTGATTTTGGAAGCCTTATCCCAAATTAGCACCAAAACTCTCAAACCGATTAACAAAGCCCTAGCCATTTCTTTGCAGGATGACAACCCCCAAGTCCGGAAAAATGCGATTCGGGATGCAACGCGAATTTATGAATTACTAAACCAAGTCTTGCAGATGTTGCGTCACGCTACCGATGACCCGGATTCCGAAGTGCGAGAAACGGCAAAATGGGCAATCGATCAGTTTAATAAAATGCGCCCTTCCACTAAACTGGATAGTTTGCCACCAGCACAAAATTACCTGAATTCATCAGAAAATAATTCAAACCATTACCAAGATAATAGCGACTAGTTAGGGAAATTCATAACAGGTAATAAAAGTTTAGTAACCTTTACTTACCGTGCTATGATAGGGAAGTGTAAACCGTTAAAATGGAATAGCATAGAATAAAAGATTACATAGCTTTAATTCCCGTGCTTAGATGTTGACATTAATAATTGTTTTATATTTCTCTACCTAGTTGATATTTTCAAGATACTGGTAATTTGAAAGATCAAATGTCTGAAACTCAGGCA
>NZ_JAAHFV010000425.1:0-5094 GCF_010672755.1 Moorena sp. SIO1F2 | reverse complement strand
TAAGGAAAAAGCCATGGCTAGCATGATTCTAGTCAACAATCCAGGAAGTTGGTCTTATGTCTATCCCCCCTTACTTCACGCTAAGTGGCATGGTTTTACACCCACAGACTTAGTATTTCCTGCCTTTTTATTTATTGCTGGTGTAGCAATGGCTTTTTCCTTAGTCAAGTACACCAATAACAACCAATCCCTATCCCAAGGATATTGGCGTATTGGCAGGCGATGCGCCATTCTATTTGCCCTAGGCTTATTGCTCAATGGTTTTCCGACTTACAACTGGGATACTATTCGGATTATGGGTGTCTTGCAGCGCATTAGTCTTGCCTATCTCCTTAGTGCTGTAGCAGTGCTAAATCTAAAACGACGGGGTTTGTGGGTACTGACCGGAATAGTTTTGCTAGGGTACTGGGCAGCGATGTCTTTATTGCCAGTTCCTGATTATGGTGCTGGTAATCTGACACCGGAAGGGAATTTTGCTGCCTATATCGACCGTATGGTATTGGGAACAAACCATTTATATAAACAAGCTCAATTTGATCCAGAAGGACTGTTTAGCACCTTACCGGCGGTAGTAACTGTTTTGGCTGGCTATTTCGTTGGGGATTGGCTACGCCATCAACCGATACAGTCCCGTACTAGTTTGGGATTAGTACTATTTGGTCTAGGTTGTCTTGGTTTAGGCTGGGTTTGGGATTTCTGGTTCCCAATTAACAAGCAGCTATGGACAAGTTCCTATGTCGTCTTTGCTGCTGGTTGGTCGATGCTGTTACTGGCGGCTTGTTATGAGTTAATTGAAGTGCGGGGATTTCGCCGATGGGGATGGCCCCTAGAAGTGATGGGGTTAAACGCAATTTTTCTGTTTGTCGCATCTGGTTTAGTAGTTCGCATCCTGTATCGAACTAAGGTAGGGACAGGTGATAATGCTGTGAGTACCTATACTTGGATTTATGAAAATCTGTTTCGGTCGTGGGCGGGAGCGATCAATGGTTCTTTGATCTTTGCGATAGTCAATGTACTGTTGTGGTGGGTGATTCTCTATGGGATGTATCGGCGACGCTGGTTGATCAAAATTTAAGGGTTAAGGGTTAAGGGTTAAGGGTTAATTAACCAACAACCTCTAATAACTCTTATGAGTTGCCAATTCTGTCCCAGGTGTTGGATTATTCTCACTTATCCCTTGATTAAACCGATAGCCAACATTGCGAACCGTTTGAATAATGCTGGGTTGTCGAGGATCGGTTTCTATTTTTTTGCGCAGGGCAAGGACATGGGTATCGATGGTGCGCGGATTGTCAATCGCATTGGGCCAAGCACGGCGCAATAATTCAGACCGACTCAAAGCCATTCCCTCTGCTTGGGCGAGTACGTAGAGCAAACTAAATTCTTGGGGAGTCAGGTCAATAAACTCTTCTTTAAAGCGGACACGACGCTGGACTAAATCAATTTTGAGATCACCGTAGTCTAGAGACAGGGGAGCCACCGTAATGCGGAGGCGACGAATTAGGGCTTCTACCCGTGCCATAAATTCCTGTATACCAAAGGGCTTGGTCAGGTAATCATCTGCCCCAGCTTTAAGACCAGTGACGATATCTCTTTCACTATTACGAGCAGACAACATTAAAATTAGAGATTTTCGCTGTTGCTGAAGCCAGCAGCAGAACTCAACTCCATCGCTGTCTGGTAAATCAGAGTCTAGGATAACCAGAGTAGGTTGGCGATGGTGAAAGTCTTCCTTGGCTTGATCAAGATTTTGTGATTGATATACCCCATAGCCGGATTTCTTCAGGTGCGACCCTAGAAGCGATCGCAAATGAGGGTTTCCTTCAATAATCTGAATTCTAACTGAGCCCACGGCACTTTAAAGTCCTCTTAGCCTTAGCCGTTGGGATCTAATCCTAGCAAAGGTCACGTCAACATTCTGTAACAACTGCTACTGATGATACCGATATTGGCTTGGGTTCTTAAAATACGACTTCCTAGTGGCACGATCGCGACCAGGTCAGAGGGACAATAAGGACAATAGTAAAATTTTAATTTACCATTAATTTTAACTGAGCATTTTTAATTATAGCATATAAGATGCAATTTAGTCTAGCTAACATAACAAATAATTGAGAAACGTATCGAGGACTTGCTACTTTTGCTAAACTGAAATTAAGTTGGCGTATCCGAGTTTCTACTGAGTGAGCCAATACCACTACTGTTGATACTCAAAATTTATTAAGACTATGCTGCAAGATCCTCAAGCTATACGCTGCTATCAAAAACTTACTGACTCCCTAGTCGATTTGTGGAATCGAGGTTATAGCTTCGATGAATTGCGGCTATATATCGATGGCTATCTTTCTGCCCTCAAACACACAAATACCCTTGAATCCTATATAACCTACCGCTTAGAAGAAGATGCCATTCGTTATCTTCGTGATCCATCCAACTTTGAGATGGTACCAATGCCGCAGCCAGAAACCGACTACTTTTAAACCTTAAACACACAGAACCCCACTCAATCATATCAAGTCTATTGGAGTACTCATCCTATCCGTTAGCTGGTAATAGGCAATTACCCATTACCCATTACCCATTACCCATTACCCATTACCCATTCCCAAAAAGCGATAGGCTATTCTCTTGAGTAATTAACTGGACTTGATATCAGTGGGTTTTCTTAGCAATCTGCTTTTCCCAAATAGCAACTAAATTCTCAACCCTCTGATCCCAACCATATTGGGAAACACACTCCCTACCGTTGCGACCCATTTCCTGTCGCAACGCTGGGTTCTCAATTAATACTTTGAGCTTGTCGGAGAAATCTTCCTGATTCTGGGGAGTGAACAAAAAGCCATTCCATCCGTCTTGGATATTCTCCACTACCCCACCTGCTTCAGGAGCGAGCACAGGAATTCCAGCAGCAAAGGCTTCTAATATAGTTAGCCCTCTAGTCTCCTTCTCAGATGCTGTGATATGAATATCACTGTTGACCAACAAAGCTGGAACATTTTCCGGTGGGACTCTACCTAGGAAGTAACTATTTGGTGTTAATTTGCTTAACCTGGTAGCAATCTCATCCCGCATCGGACCATCACCAACAATGATCAGTGCGATTTGGTCACTGTTGACCTTTTGTACAACTCGCGAAAAGGCATTTAGGGTAAATTCCCACCCCTTATCTGGAGTTAACCTACCTAAGAAAACTAACTTAACTTTACTGTCAACCCCTCTAAGGTCATAGTTCTTCTCAAAAAACTGTTCCTCCTGTAAATCCGCAGAGAATTTACTAGCATCAAAGCCAAGTAAATTGGCATATAGGGTATTTTTAATGCCTAGATCGATAATTTTTTTATGGGTAATCCGACTAGACACTAGGGTGACATCATAAGAATTATACACCGAAAGCAATATGGTTTTAAAAATAAATTTAATTCCAGCAACGACCAAAGATGGTAGAGAAAAGTAATCTTCGGCATAGTCGAGAAAATTAGTCCTAAAAAAACTCACACAGGGAATACCAGCCTTTTTAGCAAAAGCCACCCCAGGCACTCGAAAAAATCCAAAAAACAGTCTTTCTGGTTCATCAACATGAATAATATCGGGCTGGAATTTTTTTAAATCCTGGAGGAGGATTGAATAGGAACTTCTACGCACCTGACGCTCAAACTCTAAGTCCATGAATGAGGTACTCGGTAAATTGATGATTCTCACTCCAGGCAGGATTTGACCAGTATAATCTCGCCAATTGGGATAGACATCTTCTAACGCACTGTAGTCAGGACAAAATAACAACACCTGGTGTCCCCACTGACTCAGTCGTTGTAGCCTAGATAATCCACTAACTGTTACGCCATCAATGACAGGCAAGAATCCAGAGGTGATAATAGCAATTTTCATGGTTAGTAGAATCTATTACACTCAGAGCGTGTTTAATCTGTAGAGCCAAAGTATTGAGGATGGATCAATTTTTGCATAAATCCTCAGCAGAACAGATCAGGCAAATCTAATAACGTTTCATACCAAATCCGGGTTAATTACCCCCTTTTTAAGCAAAAAGCATGAGGAGCGTGACTAAGCGTGACTAAGCGTGACTGAGAACAGGAGAAAGAATGTTGGAATCATAAAGAGGGTTTTTGAAGCGGATTTGCTATCAAACACTACTAGAGGTAGTTAAACCTAGGTTAGGGTGAATCGCATCCGGCAGTTCCTTTTCCACTCGCCGTATGGGTGGATATCGATAAGCGATAAAGCTTGCCAGGATGTTCAGAATTCCCATCAACAGTAACAGCAAGCCCATGCCACGCCCTGGACCAACTCCAATGATATGGCCAATACTACCTGCTAACAATCCATCGGTAGCCATCATCGGTTCTAAAACATGATCGACTAACGGTCCGGTTAGCATGTGGGCAAGGATCAATAAGGAGTTTTCGATGGCCAGTTGTAAGGCGAAGACCCGTCCTTGCAGATTAGCTGGGACTTTGTTCTGCCAGATAGTCTGATTACAACTAACGATAATGGGTTGAGCAAATAAGACACCAAAAGCCCCAAGAGCAGCCAAGCTCACAGAAGCGCGGCACCCACCTAAAAGTAAGAACAAGCCTTGCAGGATTACAAAGCTAAAAATACCGTATATCCTGGGCTTGGGTCCTCCCCAGGTAGTCATGACCAAGCTACCAATCAGCATCCCACAACCGCCAATAGATAAAATCACCCCAAGTTCAGCACTGGAGGCAAAACTTAACACCAGTGGCCAGAACAACACCTGAAGAATACCCATACTGAAGTAGACCACGGCAAAGAACATCAGCAACCCTCGTAGTCCTTGGCGTTTGGCAATGTAACGCCAGCCTGATACTAGATCTTGGCGCAGTTGAGAGAAGTGGGCTTGCTTTTGATTAGTGTGATGGGTAGACTGGAGATGGGGAATCTGAATACTTAGCAATGTTGCTAGGGCAAAGATGAATGTGATGAAGTCTATTAATAGAATTCCCTGCAAGTGGATGGTCTCCAGCAGGACACCCGCCAAGGTCGGTCCAAGAACATCTTAGCCGTGCTAATGGCATGATGCAAGCCTCTAGGGCAACTGCCAAGATTCTTGGACCG
>NZ_JAAHFV010000424.1:0-5095 GCF_010672755.1 Moorena sp. SIO1F2 | reverse complement strand
ATTCGGATAACAAGCGCCAATGTACCTGAATCAACCGGCTCAGCTTCGAGAGTTAATCCTTAATTTATCAGCAGCCAAAATTCTGTGGTTAGATACAGAAGTGGCTGACTGGAATACCCCTAATCCCAGATTATCTCTGATTCAGGTATTGGCTGATTCGACAGATATAAATGGTGACAAAGCTTACATCTTAGATGTATTAGACAAACCGGAAGTAGTGCAATACTTTGTCAACCATATTATAGTCAATCCTAACATTGAAAAAGTCTTTCACAACGCTAGCTTTGATTTACGCTATCTAGGGGGGAAAGAGCAAGCTAAGAATATCACCTGTACCTATCAAATAGCTAGAAAGCTGACCAACAAGAAACTACCCAATCCATTACAGGTATCAAACCATAAACTAAAAACCCTAGCGATAGAACTATGCAATTTCGCTAATGTCGATACAGAAGAGCAAAGCAGTGATTGGGGCAAACGTCCGCTCAGCCAAAAACAGCTAAAGTATGCAAAAATGGACACAGTCTATCTAGCCCATGTCCATCGCCGTTTACTAGAAATTGCCAAAAATAGCTGGAATCCAGAGCAGATGGTCAAAAGACAATCACGGACGCAAAAATCGGAATCCCCTTGCTTCAGTGTTACCCAAGTTAGGGTAGCCATTGAATGTCCTCGTTTATTTTATTTGAGTCATCACTTTGGTGGAAAAACCCTATTTATACCACCATCCAACTCACCAGGTATTGGGAAAGTATTCCATAAGCTATGTCAACAGTGTACTGACAAACTCCAGCAAGATTCCCGATTTCAAGCCTTATTTTCCCCCACAGCAAGTCAGCTAGACCAAAGCCAAATTAGCTCTAAGATGCAAGCGCTACTGTATGAGCTAGTGGTTTTCCCCAACATCAATACCAATCCAGATATAGCCTCGATCCTACTTCAACTGTGGCAAGCATTAAAATCACTAATTCCCAATTGGACTCAACTGCTAGTTACTAATCGACCCTATTGTCAGCCAGAGGAAGTAATTAGTAAAACCTTCGTTGCTCAAGAAATGAACCTCAGTTATGAGTTCACCCTTCCTGATGGCACCCAGCAACAAGTTAATGGAAAATTCGATAGCTTAATCTTCGACTGTGAGCGCGATCGCTATTGTGTCGTAGACTATAAAACCTATCAACCGGTAGATCCATCGGCTAACCTAGCTCAAGTAGCCCTCTATAGTTACATGCTCCACCAAAAAAAAGGAGTAGCAATCGATGCAGCAGTTTATTGTGTTTTACCGGAATTCCAAAAACACTACTATTCCCGGGAAGAGCTAGAGGATACAGTGCATCAGCTCATTCCCCATAAATTACAACAGATGCGCCAATGGCTGACTTGGAAACCTGCCCAGGTCGAAGAGGATGGAGATGGGGAAACTATAAAAAACCATTGCACTCCCACAATCGGTAAGGGCAACCTGGAGCCACCACCACCAACACGACAGCCTCACCTATGCAACATTTGTCCCCAACAGCAGACCTGCCAAACCTTTTTTGAGGAGGTGAAAACTGAGCAAAAGCCGGTCAAGGCACCATCCCGCCAAACTCCTGATATTGAGCAAAAGCCGGTCAAGGCAGCATCCCCCAAAATTCCTGATATTGAGCAAAAGCCGGTCAAGGCACCATCCCGCCAAACTCTTGATGCTGATCAGACCGGGGAAAAATTGGTGAGTACTCTAGAAGACTTTAACAAAAACTCGCGGAATTCCCCAACCTCTACGTTCGCGTAGCGTGGCCTACGGCCAAGGAGGTTGGGGATGGATAGCGAGCCAGGAATTTGAGGCAACACCTTGACATCTTACTGTGAACTATACATACTAGTAAGTAAGGTCGATAACAGGGTTGAGTGCAATGAAACAGAAAGCCGTCAAAGTCAGAATCTATCCCACAAAAGAACAAGTAATGATACTAGCTCAGCACTTTGGATGTGCTCGCTGGTGGTGGAATTATGCATTGAATCAGTGTATAGAAACCTACAAAGAAACGGGAAAAGGACTGAAGCAATCTGCACTCAACTCTATGTTGCCGAAACTCAAAAAAGAAAAAGAGACTGAATGGCTAAAAGAATGCTACTCTCAGGTTTTACAATCTGTGAGCTTGAATCTTAGTCGTGCCTATCAGAACTTTTTTGAAGGAAGAGCAAAATACCCTAGATTCAAGTCATATCATCATCGCCAGTCAATCCAGTATCCCCAAAATGTAAAACAGGTGGGCAATAGCCTAAAGTTCCCAGGAAAATTAGGAGTTGTTAAAGCTGTAATTCATCGACCATTAGAGGGGGAAATTAAGACTGTAACAGTAAGCTTTGACCCTTCTGGCAAGTATTACGCTTCTATTCTAGTGGAATACGAATCAACAGAGGTTAAAGTATCTAAAGAAGGGAACGTGATTGGCATTGACTTGGGCATCAAGGATTTTGCGATTACCTACGATGGCGAAAAGACTTCTAAATTTGGCAATCCCAAACACTTAGCTAAATACGAAAAGAAACTAGCTAAGAAACAACGTATCGCAGCCCGGAAAAAGAAGGGCAGCAATGGTCGCAAAAAAGCGCGCAAAATTGTAGCTAAGGTATACGAACGTATTGGAAATGTCCGCCAAGACTATCTGCACAAGCTATCTAGAAAGATAGTAGATCAAAATCAAGTGGTAGTAGTCGAAAACTTAAATGTCAAGGGCATGGTTCGTAACCACAAATTAGCTAAAGCAATATCTGACCTGGGTTGGGGAACTTTTGTAAATTTCCTTTCTTATAAATGCGAAAAAGAAGGTAAAATATTGGTCGAAATAAACCGGTGGTTTCCCAGCTCTAAAACTTGCTCTAATTGTCATTACCGAATCAAAGAGTTACCACTATATGTAAGGTCTTGGACTTGCCCAAACTGTGGCACCCATCATGATAGGGACGGTAATGCAGCTAAGAACATTAGAGCAGAAGGTATCAGAATGCTATCCTCCTCTGGGACGGGGGAGGTCAACGCCAGTGGAGAAGAAGTAAGGCCAAAACGAGGACGTCCATCCAAGTTGAGGCATTCTTCCGTGAAGCTGGAAGCCCCGACCTGGCCGTAGGCCACCCTTCGCGAACAACGAAGTAGGTCGGGGTAGTTCACAATTAGTGTCGATTATGTCAACGCAACAGTTGCTCCAGCATTTGTCCGGATCAAGGTAAAACCCAATCGTGGGGTAAAAGTCATATCGATACAGAATCGCTCCAAGGATTTACAAGTACACTTAGGTCTGGAGAATCCTCCCCTGATTACTCCGGAAGCTGGGTATGTCAGTGTGGATTTACCTCGGAAGGATGAGGATAGAGAAGTAGCTCGATTTTCTGACTATATCCAGCCTCAGCAAAACTCAAGTAATCCTCCCAAGATTGGGATTGGAGTAAATTTAGATGGGAAATTGGTAGAGGCGGATTTATCTGATCCCAATACCTGTCACTTTTTGGTAGGGGGCACAACCGGAAGTGGCAAGAGCGAATTTTTGCGATCGCTTCTGCTATCCCTACTCTATCAGCATTCTCCTCAACAGCTCAAAATTGCTCTAGTTGATCCCAAGCGCGTCACTTTCCCAGAATTTGAGGACATGCCATGGTTGCTCTCACCAATCGTTAAAGATAGCGATCGCGCTATCGAACTGATGGCAGAATTAGTTTACGAAATGGAGCAGCGTTACCAGAAATTTGAACAAGCCAAGTGTGCTCACCTGGATGCTTATAATCAGCAATTGATTAATAAACAAATTTTACCATTACCTCGGATAGTCTGTATATTTGATGAATATGCTGACTTCATGGCAGAAAAAGAAATCCGCAAAGAGTTAGAATCAAGTATTAAGCGTTTGGGAGCCAAAGCTAGAGCAGCTGGGATTCATTTGATTGTTGCTACTCAACGGCCAGACGCTAACGTTGTTACTCCGATTATTCGGTCTAATTTACCAGGGCGAATTGCTTTACGCACAGCCTCTGAAGCCGACTCAAAGATTATTTTTGGTGGCAGCAATACTGAAGCGGCTTATTTGTTTGGTAAGGGGGATTTATTGTATCAAAAGGGTGGTAAGTTAGAGCGATTGCAAAGTTTGTTTGCTGAGAGGATTGTATTACCTTGATTTTAAAATATAGTTATCAAATCCATCTCATACGGCGGAAATAAAGTATAAAAGTATAAAAATACAAAAAGGAAAAAGGGCTAAGTTCTCCCAACACCCCTAGCCACACGAAAACCGACAATGTAGTAGATGAGATCGCGCGCGCTACAGATGAGGCGGGAGGCAGAACGGCAATCCCTAGGAACGAGGCAGGAGCCGCCCCGCAAAGTATAATAATCAGTATTATTATCAAATTGACTCCAGATACTTCCATCTCTAGGAGCTCCTTCGTAATTACCATGCCAAGGATCCGCACACCACTCCCAAACATTGCCGTGCATATCGTATAAGCCAAAGCCGTTGGGGGGAAAACTTCCTACGTCGGTGGTTTTTCCTCCATATTCCCCTTGTGCTTCCTCTGCATAAGTATTTGAAGCGTTATAATTAGCGAATCTACTGGTTATGGTCTCTCCATAATGGAATGGTGTAGTAGTTCCAGCTCTACAGGCGTATTCCCATTCCGCTTCAGTGGGTAATCTGTATTCCGTTGCTGTATATTCACAGAGGCGATCACAAAATTCCACCGCATCGTACCAGTTTACTCGCTCTACTGGTCGATTCTTTCCTTTAAATCTCGAAGGGTCTGGCTTTAAGTTCCGGTTAACTTTTGGGAGCTTGGCCACAGCTCGCCATTGCGCCTGGGTTACCAGATATTTGCCCAGGAAGAAGGGTTGGATGGTTACTTTGTGCTGAGGTCTTTCCCTGTCATGACTGTCCTTCTCAGTTTTCGGGGAACCCATTAAGAAGTTTCCTGCTGGAATATACACCATATCTAGGACCTGATACTGTGCATCGGTACAAAAACCCATCACATGCTCCACCCCAGCTCGATTGTACCAACTGCGGTCAAAACAGACAATTTCACCGGCTGCGGGCAGATGAGCTACATAGCGCTGGAAATACCA
>NZ_JAAHFV010000423.1:0-5102 GCF_010672755.1 Moorena sp. SIO1F2 | reverse complement strand
AGAGGGGACAGCCGCAGGGGTTTGAACAGTTTCAGCAGGGGAATCGGTTTTTTGACCCTTTGGAGCTGTCCCCTCTGCTGAAACCCCTGGGGCTGTCCCCTCTGCTGTACCTGCTCAAACTGTTACGGTGGCAGACGTAAAAACCACCACAGTTAACCGTACCCTAGAAGTTATTGGTAGTGTTGCTGCTTTTGAGGAGATTAGGGTCAAGTCCCAAGCAACGGGTTTACAGATTAAACAGGTACTGGTTAGAGAAGGGGAATTTGTCAAGGCCGGACAAGTAATGGCACGCCTAGATAATGCTGTGCTTCAGGCACAGTTAGCTCAAGCTCAGGCAGCAGTTGCCCAAGCTGAAGCCCGTTTAGCAGAACTGAAGGCGGGGTCACGCTCAGAAGAAAAAGCCCAAGCTAGAGCTCGTCTAGACCAAGCTAGAGCTCGTCTAAGGCAGGCCGAAGCTAGTATTCCTAGACAGATTGACCAAGCAAAAGCCCAAGTGGCATCTGCTGAAGCCCAGTTGAGTCTAGCTAAACGTCGCTTCGAGAGCCAGAAAAAATTGATTGCCGAGGGAGCCATCTCCCAAGACCGCTATAATGAGGTGGAAAGTCAATATTTCAGTGCTCAAGCGAATTTATCTGAAGCCCAACAACGCCTTGAGCAAGCACGAAACACCAACAGCCCAGAAATTGCCCAGTTAGAAGCCGCTGTAGTAGAAGCTCAACAGCAGCTCCAGCAAAGATTGGCTGGTTCCCGTCCAGAAGTAATTGCTCAAGCTCAAGCTCAACTGGCTAGAGAGAAGGCACAAGTCCAGTTAGTGATGGCGCAACTGAATGATACCCAAGTGGTGGCACCAGTCAGTGGCAAAGTAGCGACCAGAAATGCCCGTGTCGGTGATATTACCTCTTCGTCAGAAACACTCTTTACCATTATCGAAAAGGGGCGTTTGGAATTGTTATTAAGGGTACCCGAAACCCAACTGTCCCAAATTCAGATTGGGCAACCAGTAGAAATATCCTCTAGAGGAGATAGCAGCCTGAAGCTTTCTGGAACAGTACGAGAAATTGACCCGATAGTTGATCAGCAGTCTCGTCAGGCTGTGGTCAAAGTAGATTTACCCAATTCCGGTAGCTTGCGACCAGGAATGTTTTTACAAGGCTCTATCACCACCTCATCCACTACCGGTCTAACTATACCATCGAAAGCAGTCTTGCCCCAACCTGACACTAGTGCAATCGTTTACCGACTCGAAGCAGATAACACTGTTAAAGCAAAGCCAGTGGTAATGGGAGAACTCCTCCCTGATGGGCAAGTAGAAATCAAGAGTGGTTTAGCCCCAAGCGATCGCATTGTAGTCAAAGGTGCTGCTTTCCTCAAAGACGGCGATCGCGTCCAAGTCTTAGAAACTCAATAGAAGCCCTCCCATCGCCTTCAAGCCAATAACCTTCAACTATTTATAAGATGTCCTTCCACGTCTCCTCTTGGTCAATTAAAAATCCGGTTGCTACTCTGGTCATGTTCCTGGTTTTAGGAATAGTTGGTCTATTCTCCTTTAACCAGTTGGGAATTGATGATACCCCCAATATTGATGTGCCAGCGGTCATGATTACTGTTACCCAGCCAGGGGCAGGACCGGCAGAACTGGAATTCCAGGTCACGAAAAAAGTTGAAGATGCTGTTGCTAGCCTCGGAGATATTGACCAAATCAACTCTACCGTTACTGATGGCAGCTCCAGCACTATTATTAATTTTGTCCTGGGAACTGATAGCAATCAGGCCACTAATGATGTACGCAATGCGGTAGCTCAAATTCGCCAAAGTTTGCCCCTAGATATCAACGAACCTATCGTCAGACGGTTAGAATTTGCCGGAGGTTCAGTTATGACCTATGCCGTAGCTTCTGACAAACGCTCAGTGGAGGAATTGAGTGACCTAGTTGACCGGAAAATTAGCCGTGATCTGGTGAATGTAGCGGGAGTTGCCCAAATTGATCGACTCGGAGGGGTTGACCGGGAAATTCGAGTTGACCTTGACCCCGCTAGATTACAAGCCTTTGGTATCACTGCTACCCAAGTTAATGACCAAATTCGGAGTTTTAATGTTAACTTACCAGGTGGTCGCGGTAACATCGGCGGTGCTGAACAGAATGTCCGGACTCTCGGCAGTGCCAAGACGGTGGAAGAGTTAAAAAACTACCGTATTGTGCTCCCGGATGGGGCAAATGTTGCCCTTTCCAGTTTGGGAGAGGTTAAAGACGACTTTGGTGATCTCAGGAAAGCCGCCTATCTCAATGGGGAGTCAGTGGTAGCCTTTTCTGTACTGCGTAGCACTGGTAGCACTTTAGTCTCCGTGGAAGAAGGGGTGCGCAAGGCTGTCGAACAACTAAAAACTACTCTGCCAGAGGATATCGAACTGCGCTTGATATTCACCCGTGCTAATTCCATCCGTGAGTCCTACCAAGCAACCATAGATTCCCTAGTTATCGGGTCACTACTGACCGTACTCACTGTGGGGATATTTCTGAGAAATTGGCGGGTAACTCTAATTACAGCAGTAGCCCTACCTTTATCAATTATTCCCACCTTTTTGGTGATGAAATCCCTAGACTATACCCTCAACGGTATGAGCCTACTGGGTTTAGCCCTAGCTGTGGGGAACTTGGTCGATGATGCCATTTGCATGATTGAAAATATCGACCAGCACTTAGATATGGGTAAGAAACCCCTTAAAGCAGCTTGGGATGGGGCGCGGGAAATTGGTTTAGCTGTAGTAGCCACCACCGCCACTATTGTTGCGGTATTTATTCCTGTAGCCTTCATGGGGGGTATCCCTGGTCAGTTTTTCCAACCCTTTGGAGTAACCGTTGCTGTATCTACTATGTTTTCGACCCTGGTAGCTACCACAATGACACCGATGCTTAGTGCTTATTTGCTCAAGCCAAAATCAAAAGGGTTGTTCGCGAAGCGTGGCCTTTTGGCCAAGGTTGACAAGTTGTTCGCGAAGCGTGGCCTTTTGGCCAAGGTTGACAAGTTGTTCGCGAAGCGTGGCCTTTTGGCCAAGGTTGACCCGTTGAAGGTTGACAAGTTGAAGGTTGAAAGTTGGCACAATAACCATCAACCTGCTAACCATCAACCTGCTAACCATCAACCTGCAACCCACCAGAGCCGACCTATACAACCTTATCGAGGTCTATTAACCTGGGCGTTGAAGCACCGGATTACCACGATGTTGATAGCTGTAGCTTTTTTCATCGCTAGCTTGCAGCTTGTACAGTTTATTCCCAAGGGTTTGTTTAGTAATGGGGATACTGGCATCAGTACAGTATCGATTGAGCTGCCACCGGGGTCTGAGCTGAGTGAAACCATAGATGTGGTTCAAGAAACAAATCGGTTGTTGCAGTCAAACCCAGCTATAGAAAATGTTTTGGCTAGTGTTGGGGGTGATGGTGTAAATTCTGCTATTGTATACGCCAAACTCTTACCCAAAGACCAACGGGAACTCTCTCAGCAAGAATTTCAGCAGCAAATGCGTGAGGATTTCCAGAAAATAGCTGGCGCGAGGGTTAGTTTCCGTAGTCAAGGGGCTGGAGGCTCTAGCAAGGATTTATCAATTATCCTCAAGAGTGACAATGGTGAACTGCTTTCCCAAACCGCCCAAGCTCTAGAAAAACAGATGCGTCAAATTCCTGGTTTAGTGGAAGTCACCTCTAGTGAAAGTCTAGTTAAACCAGAAATTGTGATTGTACCTAACCCTGCCCGTGCTGCAGATTTAGGTGTGTCTGTTCAAGCGATCGCACGCACGGCCTCTTTAGCGCTAATTGGAGACCTTGAGTCAAATCTGGCTAAATTTGACCTACCTGACCGACAAATTCCGATTCGTGTCCAACTTGACCCAGCATCGAGGGATGACATCGAAACCCTTAAAAATCTGCGGGTTCCCAGTCAAAATGGAACCTTAGTACCGATTGCTGCCGTAGCTGATATCCGTTTAGGGAGTGGACCTGCTCAGATTGACCGCTTTAATCGTGCTCGTCAGGTGTCTTTGGGAGGCAACTTGCAAGGGATTTCTCTAGGAGATGCGATGGACAAAGTCAAAGCCCTACCTGCCATGAATCCCCTACCTCCTGGAGTTTCCGAGGAACCAGCTGGGGATGCCGAGATTATGCGAGACATATTCAGTCGCTTTTTCAGCGCCTTAGGGCTAGCAGTGCTGTCCATTTATGCCATTCTGGTGCTGTTGTACAACAGTTTTCTTTATCCCTTTGGGATTTTGGTGGCTTTACCCCTATCCATCGGTGGAGCCTTAATGGGACTGTTGATAGGCCAGAAGGAATTGGGACTGTTTGCCCTGATCGGAATAGTATTACTAATGGGATTGGTGACCAAAAATGCCATTCTTTTGGTAGACTTTGCCTTAGCCCATCAGCAAGAAGGGATGCCCCAGTTTAAAGCAGTGATTCAAGCTGGAGTGAGTCGCTTGCGACCAATTCTGATGACCTCCGTTTCCACCGTTGCTGGGATGATTCCCATTGCCTTGGAATGGGGAGCAGCCGGTGAAGTTCGTAGTCCGATGGCTATTGCCGTGATTGGAGGATTTACCACTTCTACTCTGCTAACCTTGGTGGTGGTGCCGGTATTATTTACCTATGTCGATAACTTAGTTCGTTGGACAAGAAAGACCCTATTTGGAAGTAACACTCAAGATTCCCAAGACCTAGTAGAGGTTGAGGTAGAGCCTGAGCAGTATTTGAGCAATGGTACTTCTGTTGCTGCTAGTAATGGTAAATTCTAGTCTCTCGACAAATGTCTAGGTAAGCGAACAGCGATTAGCGCTACGCGCACGCTACGCGAACAGCCGTCAGCTATCAGCCCTTGGCTGATAGCTGACGGCTGAATCCTTATGCCTAGGGTGAATAACAATTAACTATACAAAGTTTATTGTTGGTATTTTATTAATATAATGCAGATGTCAATTACCTATTGATTGTATTAACCAAAACCAATCAATCCTTCCCCTGATCAACCCATAAGTTACCCATAAGTTACCCATAAGTTATATCCCTTCCCTGATTACGAGTTTGGTTGATGTAGTGATAGGTTGGATAGTAT
>NZ_JAAHFV010000422.1:0-5107 GCF_010672755.1 Moorena sp. SIO1F2 | reverse complement strand
GATGGTCCACGTATTTTCCACGTTCGGAGTACGCCGAAGCGTGAAGCAAGGCCTCCTACGTATATCCTCGGCTCTTTTCTGCGTGGATCATTATTTTCTGTCACTTTTGAAGAGCAAAAACTGTAAGATGAGCTGAAGAGATAAGTGTACCAATTAAAAAGCTGACAATCTCGAAGCTAAGCACTGCCCACCCTACATCAAATGCTGCTATTGACTAAAATAGACTTAATGTCTAGTATTTTTACCTAAAAAGTGATGAAAAACCTTGGAGCATCTGAGGCAAAAAACCGTTTTGGTGAACTGTTGGATTTAGCTCGAAGAGAGCCAGTAAAAATTACTAAAAAAGGGCGTAATGTGGCTGTTGTTATTTCTATAGAAGAATTTGAAAGGTTCTTAGAATTAGAAGACGAACTTATAGCTATTAAAGCTAAACAAGCACAACAAGAAGGGTTTATTGGGCTGTCAGAAAGTGAGCAGCTTTTGGAGGATATTATGAATGCTTAGGCTTAAAGGGAGGAGGGAGCAGGGAGCAGGGAGCAGGGAGCAGGCAGAAGAAAATTGAAATTGAAGGTACTTCATCACGTATGATAAACGCGCTAAGTTACCAAGTTCAAGAAGAAATTATAGAAATATTACTGATTGCTACCCCACCGCACCCAAACGCGATTGACCGTAGGTCACGCTACGCGAACGCACTCCCGATTCCCGACTCCCCACTCCCGATTCCCCACTCCCCACTCCCGACTCCCCACTCCCGGAATATATTAAAATATGTAAAGAAACTGAAAGGATAAGGGAGAATGCGCTTAGCAATTGTTGGTGCGGGGCTCGCGGGCATGGCCACAGCAGTAGAATTAGTGGATGCTGGTCATGAGGTGGAAATTTTTGAATCCCGTCCCTTTGTGGGGGGAAAGGTGGGAAGCTGGGTAGATAAGGATGGCAATCACATCGAAATGGGGTTGCATGTCTTCTTTGGCTGCTATTACAACCTGTTTGACCTGATGAAGAAGGTGGGAGCGTTCCAGTTTCTGCGCCTGAAGGAGCATACTCACACTTTTATTAATCAGGATGGACGCAAGGGTGAGCTAGACTTTCGCTTCATTACTGGTGCTCCCTTTAATGGGCTAAAAGCTTTTTTCACCACTTCCCAACTCTCCCTCCAGGATAAGCTGCAAAACTCCATTGCCCTGGGGATCAGCCCTCTGGTGCGTGGCTTGATAGATTTCGATGGCGCAATGAAAACGATTCGTGACCTAGATGCGGTCAGTTTCGCTGATTGGTTTCGCGGTCATGGTGGTTCCGACGGTAGTTTAAAGCGGATGTGGAATCCCATTGCCTATGCTCTGGGTTTCATCGATACCGAGAACATTTCTGCCCGTTGTATGCTAACGATTTTCCAGTTATTTGCGGCTAGAACCGAAGCATCGGTACTACGAATGCTGGAAGGCTCTCCTCATGAGTACCTCCATAAACCAATTATTAACTATTTAGAGGAAAGAGGAGCAAAAATCCACACTCGCCGCCAAGTTAGGGAAATTCTGTTTACCGAAACCCCAGAGGAAACCCGAGTCACTGGTTTAGTGATTGCCAAAGGGGAAACCGAAGAAACCATCACCGCTGATGCCTATGTCTGTGCGGTTGATGTGCCTGGTGTTCAACGGCTGTTACCGAAATCATGGCGCAAGTGGTCCGATTTCGATAATATCTACAAGCTTGATACGGTACCAGTGGCCACGGTTCAACTACGATTTGATGGCTGGGTGACAGAGCTTCATGATGCCGAGAAACGCCAGCAACTCCAAGAAGCAGCAGGGATGGATAATCTACTGTATACTCCCGATGCTGATTTTTCCTGCTTTGCGGATTTAGCTCTGACTAGTCCTGGTGACTATTACAAAGCCGGTGAAGGGTCACTGATGCAGTTGGTACTAACCCCAGGAGACCCATTTATCCGACAAAGTAATGATGCGATCGCAAAACATGTGCTTCACCAAGTCCATAACTTGTTTCCCTCCTCACGAGACTTGACCATGACCTGGTATAGTGTCGTAAAACTCGCTCAGTCTCTATACCGGGAAGCCCCTGGCATGGACCCCTATCGCCCTAACCAAAAGACACCAATTCCTAATTTTTTCCTAGCCGGTAGCTATACCCAACAAGACTATATCGATAGTATGGAAGGAGCTACCCTATCCGGGCGTCGTGCTGCTAAGGCGATTGAGTCTTTGGTTAGTTGAAGAAGGGAATCGGGAATCGGGAATCGGGAATCGGGAATCGGGTTCCGATTCCCGACTCCCGATATAATCACTAAAACTTGAGGAATCTAAAACCCTATGTCTGATTGGCTGGAACATAGTGTACAAGTTGAAGTAGAAGTTCCCATTGAATTAGCGTGGGAGCTTTGGTCAGATTTAGAGCAAATGCCGCGCTGGATGAAGTGGATTGACTCAGTGGAAGTCCTAGAAGAGGATCCTGACTTATCCCGGTGGAAACTTGCTAGTACAGGTTTTGAGTTTAGCTGGCTCTCTCGAATTCTGAAATTAGTTCCACATCAGATTATTCAGTGGGAATCAGTAGATGGTTTGCCCAATCGAGGTGCAGTGCGCTTCTACGACCGTAAGGATAGCAGTATCGTTAAGCTGACCATCGCTTACGGCATTCCCGGCATTCTTGGTCAGTTAATGGATAACTTATTTTTAGGTAACTTAGTTGAGTCTACCATCCAGGAAGATTTAGAACGATTCCGGGATTATGCTCTTAAAGTGAAAGGCTAGGAGTGGGGAGATGGGGAGATGGGGAGATGGGGAGATGGGGAGATGGGGAGATGGGGAGATGGGGAGATGGGGGGATGGGGAGATGGTTATTAAAGTAAATTACTAGGATATCATATTAAACCTTAAACCTCCTAACCTTCAACCAGCTAACCTTCAACCTCCTAACCTTCAACCAGCTAACCTTCAACCTCCTAACCTTCAACCTTCAACCTTCAACCTTCAACTTTCCCCCGCATGATAAGAACTACGGACCAAAGGACCGGAACGAACATGAGCAAATCCCATATCCCGTGCGATCGCACCTAGCTCATCAAACTCTTCCGGTGTCCAGTATTTTTGTACCGGCAGATGTTGGAGAGAGGGACGCATATATTGACCGAGGGTGATGCGATCGCATCCAATTTTACCTAAATCCGCCATGGCCTCAATCACTTCTGCTTTGGTTTCCCCATGGCCCAACATTAATCCGGACTTAGTGGGAATGGTGGGATTGAGTTGTTTGACAATGCTGAGCACATCAAGCGATCGCTGATATTGTGCTCCCCGGCGCACCTTGCCCTGTAGCCGCTGCACTGTTTCAATATTGTGGTTGTAACAGGCTGGCTTGGCCTCCACCACCGTGGCTATCCGTTGCTGTTGCAACTCTGCTGAGGTTTGATCCTGCTCACCTTTACCCCCCCAGAAATCTGCCGTTAGCACTTCTATCTCAGTACCTGGATTGAGTTTGCGGATTGCATCCATCGTAGCGACAAACCAACCCGCACCCTGGTCTGGTAAATCATCCCTGGCCACAGAGGTCAGCACCACATACCGCAACCCCAATAACTGTACCGATTCCGCCACTTTTTGCGGCTCCTCTGGGTCTAGGGCCATGGGAGCATGACCTTTATCTACTTGACAAAATGCACAAGACCGTGTACACGTCGGTCCCATCAACAAAAATGTAGCAGTTTTCTGAGAATAGCACTCACCTCGGTTCGGGCAACGTCCCTCCTCACAAATCGTGTGAATCTGCCGTTGTTTAATAATCCGCTGCACTGTTGAGATGTCACTAGCATTACCAATAGGACGTCGCAACCAAGAGGGAAGTGCAGTAATTTCTGAACGCCATTGTTTTTGTGTAGTCATGGATAATCGGGAGTCGGGAGTCGGGAATCGGGAGTGGGGAATCGGGAATCGGGAATCGGGAATCGGGAATCGGGAATCGGGAGTCGAATAGAATTGTAACAGGAGCAACGGGCAAGATGCCCGTTCCACGTTAGATGGCTATTCTACCAAGATGGCTATTCCACAAAACTATTTCCATCAAACGAAGTCTACTATTGTTTAACTAGTCACACAAAGACTTGACTTCGCGGCAGTTGTCTGGAACAGGGGATCACCAGAACAGTAGACAAGAATTGATGCAAACACTATCAGAAAACTACTTTTGCGCATAGGTCTACTATCTACTCCTCCCGATTCCCCACTCCCGATTCCCGATTCCCGATTCCCGACTCCGGAATTATGAGTTATCTAGCAATGACCGAATCAGAGAACGTAGCATTCTTCCTAAAGCTTCACACTCATCTATAATCGGATTAATGCTTCCAGAAGTAGCCAGTTTCACTCTGACCGATAAGAAAAGATGGGTTTCCAATTCTTTGAGAGAGCCTTGAGCTATTCTAAGAAATTGAACATATTCTCCTCGATACTCCCGTCCATATCCCTCTGCAATATTAGCAGGAATTGATGCAGCTGCTCTCCTTATCTGTGCAGTCATCCCATACATTTCCTGTTTAGGGAATTCTCTGGTGATCACATAGCAACTCTCGGCCACATCCATTCCCTTTTGCCAAACTCGCAAATCTCGATAAGACTGAATTTGATTATAATTGCTCATGCTTAAACTAGAGTTCGGGAGTCGGGAGTGGGGAATCGGGAATCGGGAGTGGGGAGTCGGGAGTCGGGAGTGGCTCTATGGTAGAAAAGCGATCGCTATGGTTGTCAGTCTCCGAAAACATTTGCCATTTATAAAATTATTAGCTTTTGTATACTAAGCGTTCCCACTATTTTTTGAAAATCACAAATACAACATCCACCACCCGAAAAATATACCGATTCCCGATTCCCGATTCCCGATTCCCGATTATGGTTGTCAGTCTCCGAAAACATTTGCCATTTATAAAATCATTAGCTTTTGTATACTAAGCGTACCCACTATTTTTTTATAAATAGTCACACATCGATTCCCAATTCCCGATTCCCAATTCCCGATTCCCCACTCCCGATTCCCGACTCCCGATTCCCGACTCCCGATTCCCGACTCCCCATTCCCGACTCCCGACTCCCGA
>NZ_JAAHFV010000421.1:0-5126 GCF_010672755.1 Moorena sp. SIO1F2 | reverse complement strand
CACCTGTTCTACTTTTTGTTTGCTCTTTGGTGGTGGGGTAGGAGCCTTCGCGTATTCGTTACTCTCTAGTACTGGAGTAGGGGAAGGCTTGGGTAAGTCAGTTGTCTGTACACTCTTCGGATGAATGTGTCGTGGAATATCGTTATACGTAGTTATAATGGTTTAAGCTTCCATAAAATGATCCGACTGTATCTTCTCTGAGCTCATTGGCATTAAAGCCTTATATAATAAGCTTTTCAGGGCTTATGTCACCCCCTCAGAACGTCATTCTTAGAAAAATATTCTGGTTTATGCATAATTATTCTAATCCTGAGTGATAGCTATTATAGACGGCGTTACTAAATCTGAGAGCCAATGAATGTATAAATCAATTGGTATTAAACTACTAATTAACTTATTAATTGAAGACCTACACCCACAGAGGATTTAAAAATGAATTTATCTTATCAATACATTTCTCCTTCAGAAACTGACGCTTTGTTTTCCCAAAAAGTTAGTCAATTAATTCAAGATTTATTGGAAAAAGAATGTCCAGAGTTAGAACAAGAAAAAATCAAAAAAATATCCGAAAAAGCGTCAATAAGTATCTCAAAAAAATTACATCAATCAATTCAATATATAATTAGTAATAAAGTGGAATTAAATAAATCACAAAGAGTGGGATGGTTATAGAATAAAATTTATCGTCACAATCCCCATTGCACTGCGAAAAAAATATAACAGTATTAACCTTAATAAAATATGGAATTATTTCAACCAAAAATCATGAGCTAGTTATGTTCTTTAATGATTCAGAATGTAACCTTAAGGCAATAATTGCCATACATAACACAACCCTTGGTCCTGCTATGGGAGCAACACGTCTATTCCCTTATAAAAGCGAAGAAGATGCTCTAAAAGATGTTTTACGTTTAAGCTACGGTATGACTTACAAAGCCGCTTGTGCCGATCTTAATGCAGGTGGTGGAAAAGCAGTGATTATTGCTGATCCAAAAGATAAAACACCTGAGTTGCTCAAAGCCTATGGTCGCTGTATCAACAGTCTTAAAGGACGCTTTATTACGGGTCAAGATGTTAACATTTCCGTTGAAGATGTTAATCAAATACGCACTGAAACTCATTATGTAGTCGGAGTTTCACAAGCTAATCCTACTCAGGCAACAGCAATAGGAGTTCTCGAAGGAATGAAAGCCTCGGTGGATTTTTTATGGCCTGGGAGAAAGATGAAAGGTCTAAAAGTCGCGGTACAGGGAGTGGGCAATGTCGGAAAAATTTTATGTGAATACTTAAACAAAGAAAGAGTTGAACTCTTTGTTAGTGATAATAAAATAGAGAGAGCAGAGGAAATGAAATATAAATATGGAGCAACCATCGTTTCTCCGAGTGAAATTTTTGATATTGATGTTGATATTTTTTCTCCCTGTGCTTTAGGAGGAATTTTAAATAGTTCAGTAATTCATCGACTGAAAGCATCCATTATTGCAGGTTCAGCTAACAATCAGCTAGAAAATTATCAAACAGATAGTAAACTTCTGGAGTCTAAAGGAATTCTTTATTGTCCTGATTATGTCATTAATGCCGGAGGCTTGATTGATGTATATTATGAAAGGATTGGTTATGAAGAACAAAAATCTTATCATAAAATTCATCAGATTTCCAAAACTTTGATGGAGATTTTTACTAGGGCTAAATCTGAACAAAAGACCACATTAGAAATAGCAAATTGTATGGCTAATGAAAAACTTTTCAAAGCTAAAAACACCCCCCCCAAAAATTTACATCCTCTATAATCACACCATCAGATAAGGATGGGATTCTGAAATTAATTGCGATTGCGCTGAATAAAAAATCCCTGACAAGTAATAAAGATAATCAAGTGATAAGCAAAAAACTGTCATTCAAATAATTTGTGCTATGAAAAAAAATATTCCATCTTCGTCGTACTTAGTAGCTCAAGCAGTGGTCAAGATGTTAGAAGATTTAGGTGTTCGCTATGCATTTGGCATTGCGGGGGGAGCAATAGGCGCGTTTTGGGCAGCACTACAGTATAGTTCTATAAAGTTGCTAAACTTTCGTCACGAAAGTGGTGCTGTTTTTGCTGCTATTGAGTTCTATTTAGCTAGTAATAATCCCGTTGTCGTTTTTACGACCACAGGACCTGGTATAACTAATGCATTAACTGGAATCATGGCTGCTAAATGGGAGGGGGCTAAAGTAATCCTGGTATCACCTTCTACATCGTCATCACAGCGAGGCAGATGGGCTTTTCAAGAAACGAGTGCTTATACCTTTCCTCAATCAGATATATTCACATCTGGAAAATTTTTTGATTTTGGAGCGACCCTTGAGACTCCGTCTGAACTTTTAGAAATTTCTCGGCGACTTGCGCTAGGTCTAACCCATCAAGGGGGTTTTGTTGCTCATATCAGTATTCCTACAGCTATCCAAACTACTTCAATAGAAATTCCAAATTTTGTATCTTTTAAAAACCTTAGCTACCCACCGGTTACTGTTAGTAGCGAAACAATTAATAAATGTGCCCAATTGCTATTGGAAGGACCATTTGCTATTTGGATTGGCTATGGATCTCGCCATGCTGCCGAGACTATTCGTATACTTGCTGAACGAACAGGAGCTGCCGTCATGTCTTCTCCTCGTGGTAAGGGCATATTTCCAGAAAATCATCCTCAATTTGTTGGTGTCACTGGCTTTGCTGGGCATGATTCTGTTTTTGATTATCTGAAAAAACAATGTCCTTTGCGAACACTTGTTTTAGGAACGCGGTTGGGTGAGTTTACCTCGTTCTGGAATCCAATATTAGTACCCTCAAAAGGATTTATACATGTTGATATCAACCCTGATGTGCCAGGAACTGCTTATCCTGATGTGGAAATATTACCAATACAGTCTGACATCAGGACATTTGTCAAGACTCTGTTGGAGTACATTCCCCAACATTCAAATAAAGAAAAAAAAATTACCCTACCTAATCCTAAACAGAATATCCTTGAAGCAAATGTCAACAGACCCGTGCGACCTGAGGTTCTCATGGAAATAATTCAGCAGGTAATCGTGGAAGGAAGTCAAGCAATAGTAATGACGGAAGCTGGTAATTCCTTTGCTTGGGGAACCCATATGTTACGGTTTTCCAAACCGGGTCGTTATCGAGTTAGCACCGGATTTGGCTCAATGGGTCATGGGACTACAGGAGTTTTGGGAGCAGCATTAGCATTACAGAATACATCTGTTGCTATTATTGGAGATGGTGCAATGTTAATGAACAATGAGGTCAGTACAGCCGTTCGTTACCATATTCCAGCGGTTTGGATTGTACTCAATGACGGACGCTACAATATGGTTGACCAAGGAGCACAGTTCCTAGGAATAATGGACATGGATGTAGAAATACCCCCTACAGACTTTGCTTTAATGGCTCGTTCTATGGGAGCTGACGGCATTCGTGTTGAACAAGAAGCTAATATTAAAGGAGCTTTGGAAAAAGCAATGAGTTCTTCTCTTCCTTTCGTTGTTGATGTTATTATTGATCCAACTCGCTTGGCACCTTCTGGTTCTCGTAATCAAAGCTTAAATTCACAGGGTGTTCAAGGTTTTAAGTTTTAATCAGGAATCTAATTATGGAAGAAAACACCTTTCCCATATCTACTTATATTGCGACGTCATTGGATAAGGCTTTTGAGTATCTTTGTTGCTTGGAGAATTTGAATGAATGGACTCTCTTTAGCCGTATGTTGGAGAAGATAGATGAGAATACTTGGTTGGGAACAGCATCTTGTTACCAAAATAAGCTCTACTATCATTTGAGGAAGATTAACACTCCCCTTTTCCGTGGTATCGAGTGGCATTGTGGTATTGAATACGAGAACTATTTTCAAGTTTATCCTGTTCTTTTGTTTCCCCCAAATTACCTAGAACCTAACTCTGATGAGGAAGGAGTCTACTTTCACTGGGTTAGCTTTGTTGATCCAAATCGACGTACTGGGATGATGAAGCAAGCTATTGGACTTGTTCACACTTCCGAGTGTCGTTCTCTCAAAGGAAATTTGGAACGAAATGCAGGTCATACTTCATCTGTGAAAGGACGCTACACTCTTGATACGGACACAATTTACATTGACGCTCCTATTGAATTAGGTGTGGAATATTTAACAGATGTCAAAAATATAAGGGAATGGGCACACCTTCTAAGTCCTAATGGTGATATCAATTCTCAGTCTGGACAATTTATCGATGAATATGGTCAGACAGTTCAGGTAGCTATTCAGGTACATGATCTAAACAATTACTATCTTCTTGAACAAGATTTTTTCTATCCTGACTTTGAATTTACACAGCGCTGTCCTACTATTCTTATTCCTTGCTCATATGGTTTCGGTGATCCATCAGCTAGGGGTTTTATTCAGCACAGAATTACATTTTGGAAAGTTGGTGAAGTTCCAACACATGGTAAACTTCAGATTGAGGATTATGAAGCTGAAAGCATTAATATTAAGCGCTTGCTTGAAGCCCAGGCTGGTAATAAAGAAACCTTTGCTCGTGGTATGAGCTATCTTCCTCGTTCCTAACTCACGACAAGGCGTAGAACGAAGCTTTGTGCAACGGAGTGCGACCTTGTAAATTTTGTAAACTTCAACCTTTTTAAACTCTTTATTGAGAAAAATACAAATAGTTACTTTGCCGAGATTGATATTTCTGCAAAGTCTTCTGGAATTAGGCTTAATGCTAGAGAAGCTGTCACGAAGTGCGAACGCTGTTTTCGCTTGACCCAAATTAGTTTTTAGATTTGTTACTATGTGTTTTTTTCATCATAGTTAAAGAAGCTAAAACTAATACTGTAGCCAAGGTAGTAGAAGGTTCTGGAACAGACTGTTGTACGTTATCAATCCGAAGAACTTCTCCTTCCGATGGTAAAAAACCTTTATTGGAGACATAGAGATTATCTTCAGAATCTATCGTTATGGCAGTAGGGAAAAGAAGTCCCTCACTAGCAATAGTTGTACGCTTTCCATCAGGAGTTATTTTGATGATAGAACCTGGTGCTGGTGGATTTTTCCAGGCTGATTCAGTAGAATATTCTAAAACATATAGATTATTTTGAGAATCAAAAG
>NZ_JAAHFV010000420.1:0-5151 GCF_010672755.1 Moorena sp. SIO1F2 | reverse complement strand
TGGGAGTAGGGAGTAGGGAGTAGGGAGTAGGGAGTAGGGAGTAGGGAGTAGGGAGTCGGGAGTCGGGAGTAGAATAGTTGGCTTTTAACCTAAGCTATTGATTATTGCCAATTAAGGTTAAGGTTATCGAATTTTCCTTGTTACATCATCTGCTGCCAATGGCTATATGATCAACGATACCCAGCTTGGTACAATGTCAGACTTGATTGACTTAATTAGTTTGCCATTGTGGCAGTACAGTTGACTAGGGATTGATTACTCAATTAGGAAAAGCGATCGCGTAGCGTGGCCTACGGCCAATCGCATTTACCTGTTCGTCTTCTGATTTCCCTACTCCCTACTCCCTACTCCCTACTCCCTACTCCCTAATGCGATCGCGTAACGTGACCTACGGTCAATCGCATTTACCTGTTCGTCTTCTGATTTCCCTACTCCCTACTCCCTACTCCCTACTCCCTACTCCCTAATGCGATCGCATAATTTGTTTCTGTGGGAGTTTGACACACTATCCATTAATTAGCTAAAAAGGAGTGTCGCCCTACCGCCTCTAGGGTGGCATTAGCTGGCAGATGTAATTACTCAGAGGAAAAAGTTACCATGCCGATCACACCGACTTATCCAGGTGTTTACATCGAAGAAATTCCCAGTGGAGTCCGGACAATCACTGGAATTGCCACTTCGATTACGGCGTTCATAGGTCGTGCTCTTAGAGGACCTGTGGATGAAGCTGTGCTAATTAACAGCTACGGAGATTTTGAGCGTAGGTTTGGTGGATTGTGGGTAGATAGTACCCTCGGTTTCGCTGTACGGGATTTCTACCTCAATGGCGGTAGCCAAGCGGTGATTGTGCGCCTTTACCAACCAGATGCTGACCCGGCCAAATCACTAGCAACTTTGACCCTAGGTAGTGCTCCCAATACTCTGACCCTAGAAGCTGCCTCCGAAGGTGCCTGGGGGAATAATTTACGAGCCAGGATTGACCATGACTTGGCGGTGAGTGACGCACAGGCAATAAGCGAAAAATTGTTTAATCTATCGGTTCAGGATACCAGCACCGGTGAGATTGAAACATTCCGCAACGTTTCGGTGATGCCTGGACATGCTCGCCAAGTGGATAACGTTCTGAAAAACCAATCTAAGTTGGTGCGGGTATCTGGTGCTCTGCCAACGGATCGACCGGATGATAGTGATGCTGCCCTCAATCAAGCTATTGCCACGGGAAGCGCCCCAGGGGCAACTGATGCTGAGAAACAGGCACAAGCAACTGCTGAAGCAGAATTGAAAAAGGACCCCTTCGAGAGTGCTCAGCGGTCAACTGGGGTAGCTGATGCTGACAAAGCAACGGATGGTCAGGCTCTGACGGAGGCTAACTTTACTGGCTCAGGCACTGAAGCCAACAAAACAGGATTGTATGCCCTTGAACAAGCAGACCTGTTTAGCTTGCTTTGCATCCCTCCCTACAACAGCACTAATGATGTGGATGCCAGCTTGATTGATGCAGCGATCGCTTATTGTCAAAAACGACGGGCGATGCTGTTGATTGATCCTCCTAGCACTTGGACTGATAAGGATAAAGCCAAAACTGGGATTAAATCAGAGGTAGGCAGTACCAGTGAAAATGCAGCCATTTTCTTCCCACGTCTGAAACAGGCGAACCCCCTTAAAGATAATCAAGTGGAAGAGTTTGTGCCCTGTGGCACCGTGGCCGGGGTCTTTTCTCGTACAGATGGTGACCGAGGGATTTGGAAAGCACCGGCTGGTTTGGAAGCAACCCTAGTGGGAGTGCCACAGTTGAGTGTTTCCCTAACTGATGCGGAAAATGGTGAGTTGAACCAGCTTGGGATTAACTGTTTGCGCACAATGCCAGCAGCAGGTCGGGTAATCTGGGGCTCACGGACACGGGTTGGTGATGACCGTCTGGCTTCGGAGTGGAAGTATATCCCCGTGCGCAGGCTAGCCCTTTACCTACAAGAAAGCCTTTACCGTGGTACCCAATGGGTAGTATTTGAACCGAACGATGAACCCCTTTGGTCTCAGATTCGACTAAATCTAGGCGCGTTTATGAACAATCTATTTCGTCAGGGAGCCTTCCAAGGTAAGTCCCCTGCGGAAGCCTATTTCGTCAAATGTGATAAGGAAACTACTACCCAGGATGATATCAATCTGGGAATTGTGAATATCATGGTGGGTTTTGCTCCCTTGAAACCAGCGGAATTTGTAATTATTAAGTTCCAGCAGCTAGCTGGACAAAGTGGTGCCTAATACCAAATTGTGATCAAAAGACGGGGAGATCAGGAGATTTATAGGCTCTGCTCTGGACATCTCCGAAGACATCCCTGGAATTAATTGATTTAAGACAGTTAATACAAAGTATAAAAGCAATTTGGGATAAGCATAATTAGGAGGAAATATGGCTCAATTTAGTGTTAATGCCCAGCGTTTTGACCCCTATAAAACCTTCAAATTCCGGGTCAAGTGGGATGGCAGATATGTAGCTGGTGTCAGCAGAGTAGGTGCTCTCAGACGCAGCACTGAAGTGATTCAACACCGTGAGGGTGGTGACCCCAGTAGCCAACGCATGTCACCAGGACAAACTAATTATGAAGCGATTACCCTAGAACGTGGTGTTACCCACGACCCAGAGTTTGAGAAATGGGCCAACAAGGTTTGGAACTACGGCTCTGGCTTAGGTGCTGAAGTCTCTCTGAAGGACTTTCGCAAAGACATTATCATCGAATTGATGAATGAGGCAGGACAAGTAGCGATCGCATACAAAGTTTATCGTTGCTGGGTCTCAGAATATGAGGCACTGCCTGACCTAGATGCTAACGACAATGCCGTAGCCATTCAAAACATTACCCTGCAAAATGAGGGTTGGGAACGTGACTATGAAGTGACTGAGCCAGAAGAGCCTACTTTCACTGAACCTAGCTAATCTTAAAGGTTAGCTGATTGTTCGCCTTTGGCGTTTTTTTTATTTAACTAGTACTGCTGTGCGGAATTCAAAATTCAAAATTCAAAGTTCAAAATTATTACATGTTTAATATATAACAGTTTTGCTCGTTTTGAATGGTATATTGATTTCCGCTATGCTGTACTATAATAGTAACTATAAACTACGTCAGTATCAAAAATTCTTAATTCTTAATTCTTAATTCTTAATTCTTAATTCTTAATTCTTAATTCAACTTGGTGGTGCGTTACGGTGCGGGCTATCCCAATACTGGCCCTCGGGGTTAAACATCAGGGCGAGCCCGCCCCTAACGCACCCTACGCACTAAATTCTAAATTCTAAATTCTTAATTCTAAATTCTTAATTCAAAATTATTAATTCTATGCGATCGCTATCCGCCGATAAAATTATAAAATGTTGGGAAATTGGACAAGTTCAGCATCCTCTAGACCGGGCGCTGACCTTGCTAAGATTTGCTTTTCCCGACAAGTCGGCGGTTGAGCTAGCTTCCCTTAGTATTGGACAACGGGATGGATATCTGTTGAGTTTAAGGGAAATTACCTTTGGACCGAAACTCAATAGTTTTGCTGAGTGTCCCAATTGTCGTGAGCGTCTGGAATTCACGATGAATGTAGGAGATATGCGCTTGGTTGACCCTTTTGAATCAAAGCAACAAGAGTATCAAACTACAGTGAATGGGTATAGGTTACAATTTCGTTTGCCCAACAGTTGGGACTTAGCAACGATTGTAAACTATACCGATGAGACTACTGCCTCGAAATTTCTGGGAAAGCGCTGTCTGCTAGAGGCTAGCTATGATGGGATGAGGGTTGCCTATGAGGATTTGCCTAGGTCAGTAGTGACTCAACTGGCAGAGCAAATAGCTGAATGTGACCCCCAGGGGGAAATGTTGTTAAACCTCAATTGTCCTGCTTGTGGTCACGGCTGGCAGGTTTTGTTTGATATCGTTTCCTTTTTCTGGATCGAACTTAGTGCTCAGGCCAAGCGCTTACTCAGACAGGTGCATCGACTGGCTCGTTTCTATGGGTGGCGAGAGGCAGATATCCTATCTATGAGTACAGTACGACGACAGTTTTATTTGGACTTGATTGACTAATGGCTGACTTTCTTACTGGCCTGGCTAGGCGTACTTTAGGGTTAACTCCAGTGGTGCAACCGATGATTGCTTCGGTGTTTGCCAACAATGCTAACAATTTAATGATGGCTGCTGACTATTCTTCAGTTTGGGAACAGGAATCTGAATCACTAAGGGAACAGGCAACAGGGAACAGGGAAGGGGAACAGGCAATAGGCAATAGGGAAGTTTCACTGTTGGAGTCATCGGCAGAGTTAGTTGAACAGAGTCTGCCAGAGGGGCAAGCTAATTTAGAAGCATCCTATCCTCAACAGCAAGACCAGCTAAGGGAAATACCTTTGGCTGAGGATGAGCAACCGATAAATAAGATAACTAACCAGATAAGTAATCATCTCACTAGCCCTAACTACTCCGAATCCTTGCTATCATCAGGGATTAATCTTAACTATACCGATAGCAGCACTGACAATAAAATAAGTGATAATCCAACTAGGGATAATTATCAGCAATCGAAGCTATCATCAGAGATTACTCCTAACTATACCGATAGCAGCAGCAGCAATAAGATAAGTGATAATCCCATTAGCCCTAATTACCAGCAATCTTTGATAGCACCAATTGCTGAATCAATCGATAGCAGCACTAACGATAAGATAAATAATCATCCAGATAGCGCTAACTACCAACAATCTTTGCTATCACCAGAGATTACTCCTAACTATACCGATAGCAGTAGCAACAAGATAAGTGATAATCCCATTAGCCCTAATTACCAACAATCTTTGATAGCATCAGGGATTGCTCCTAACTATACCGAGAGCAGCACTAACGATAAGATAAATAATCATCCAGATAGCGCTAACTACCAACAATCTTTGCTATCACCAGAGATTACTCCTAACTATACCGAGAGCAGCAGCAACAAGATAAGTGCTCATCCCACTAGCCCTAACTACCAACAATCATCGATATCATCAGGGATTGCTCCTAACTATACCGAGAGCAGCACTAACAATAAGATAAGTGATAATCCCACTAGCCCTAACTACCAACAATCATCGATATCACCAGAGATTACTCCTAACTATACCGATAGCAGCAA
>NZ_JAAHFV010000042.1:0-31631 GCF_010672755.1 Moorena sp. SIO1F2 | reverse complement strand
GCACAGCAGTATCTGTCTCCCCATGGGTATGGTATTTTGATCGCAAAGGGAAAAGGGAACGGGGAGTAGGGAATCGGGGAGTAGGGAGTAGGGAGTAGGGAGTAGGGAGTAGGGAATAGGGAGTAGGGAGTAGGGAGTAGGGAGTAGGAGGAATAAAATTGACTATACCTTATAAGTAGGATAGTAGGATAAATGCTATAGATAATTTTGAATTCACCAACAATTCAGCAAAAAAGGAATGTGTTGACCGTTGACGGTTGAGTGTAAAACCAACTCAAAACCAAATCACCACCATAGCGTTTATCATAGCTATGAGGTAAACAGGATTTTTTCCCTGTTCCCGACTCCCGACTCCCGATTCCCGACTCCCAACTCCCGATTCCCGATTCCCGATTCCCGATTCCCTACTCCCTACTCCCTACTCCCCGATTCCCTACTCCCCGTTCCCTTTTCCCTTTGCGATCAAAATACCATACCCATGGGGAGACAGATACTGCTGTGCAGCCTTTTGGATATCAACAGCACTAACTGATTTAATATGACTAGGGTAATTCAGTGCTGGTTCTAAATCCCCTAGTTGGGAGTAATAGTAACCATATAAACTGGTGCGAGCGCTTGGTTTCTCATTGTTAAAGATAAACTGATTGGCGACTTTGGTCCGAATCCGAGCAATCTCTGAGTCTGATACCAATTCTGTCTGACAGCGATGGATATGGTTTGCGATCGCATTTTCCACTTCTGCCAAATTCTCAGCTGGCAGTTTAGCAGAAATATAAAACACCCCTTGCAGCCGCTGAGTGATATTACTAACCCCAATTTGAGTAACCAGTTGCCGTTCTTCTCGCAAATCCCTAAATAGCCTGGACATACGACCTCGTCCTAAAATTCCTGCCAGCACATCCAAAGCATAGGTTTCCTTCAACTCAGGTATACCAGGCACCCGCCACACCATCACCAGCCGCGCTTGTTGTAAAGACTCATCCACATACTCCCGACGGACAATCTTCTCGAAAGCTGGTTCTGGGGTAAGGTTTGTTCTATCTTCTATCGCCCTTGGCTGTGCTTGACTAAATCCATTGGTGACAATTTCAATTAATTCCGTAACTGGCAAATTCCCCACCACTGCTGCAGTCATAGACTCTGGTTGATACCAACTACCGTGAAACTCACGCATCTGCTGAGGCTGGAGTTGTTCAATCACCGAGGCAGGTCCGAGCACAGGACGTCGATAGGGTAACTGGTCAAAAGTAGTCTCCATTGCCCATCTATGGGTGCGGCGGCGGGGATTATCCTGGGAACGGCGAATTTCTTCCAAAACTACCATTCGCTCTTTTTCAAAGCTATGGTCAGGAATACTGGGATTGAGTACCACCTCTAGCTGTAATGGTGCCAGCTCGGCAAAATCTTTAGGAGCTGTAGTGATGTAATAGTGAGTGTAATCCTGACTTGTAGCCGCATTAGTTACAGCACCCCGTTGCTCAATCAGCCGCTCAAACTCACCACTTTGCAATTTTGGTGTGCCCTTAAACACCATATGCTCCAGAAAATGAGCCATACCATTAATCTGATCCGATTCCACTGCGGAACCGACATTAATCCAAACATTCAGATTGACAGCTTCAACAGGCATCTGCTCCGCCACAATGGTTAACCCATTCGGTAGCCTTTCAACAGTGGGAGCATTGAGGGAGGGAGTATTGAGCAAACTGGAAGTCATTAAATTATTCACTAATTGACCACTATTTATTAATAGTAATCTTTCGGTTTGATATCGCGTTTTTGAAATAGGGAATCGGGAATCGGGAATCGGGAATCGGGAATCGGGAATCGGGAATCGGGAATCGGAACCCACCCCTAACCCCTCCCAGGAGGGGAACGGGAATCGGGAATCGGGAACAGGGAAAAAATCTTGTGTACCTCATTAGACTATAAAACGCTATACATTCAATTTTCTGGCATTGCTTAATAATGGAATGATTTTAAGACTCAGGTGGAATAGGCATCTTGCGTGGAACTGGCATCTTGCCAGTTTCATGCTTATTTGCGGGCGGGCAGGATGCCCACTCTACTCCTATTCATTCAAAGACTGACGCAACGCCAATTTTCTTTCCCCGACTCCCGACTCCCGACTCCCGACTCCCGACTCCCGACTCCCAAACACCATGGCTCAAGGTAGAATTATGATAAGAAACATTAAGAAATGCAAATAAACCAGCATGGTAAGCACTCAGGGCGGTAAAGGTAAGGTAGAATACCCCAAGAAAGAATTCCCGCAGAAAAAAGTCCAGAAAAAAGTAGCCCAGAAAGTTGTAGTAATCGGTGCAGGAATTGGTGGACTAACCGCTGCAGCACTCCTCGCTCGCCGAGGCTACCGTGTTTTAATACTAGACCAAGCGATAGTACCAGGAGGATGCGCCTCTACCTTCAAACGCCGGGGCTTTACCTTCGATGTTGGTGCGACCCAGGTAGCTGGCTTGGAACCTGGTGGCATTCACAAACGCATCTTTGATGAACTGGAAGTAGACCTGCCAGCCGCTACCCCCTGTGACCCTGCTTGTGCCGTATTTCTGCCCGGTGAAAGTGAACCAATTAACATCTGGCGGAACCCGGAGCAATGGAAAAGAGAACGACAACGCCAGTTTCCCGGTAGTGAACCCTTCTGGCAACTGATGGCAACCTTATTCAATGCCAGTTGGAAGTTTCAATCCCGTGACCCAGTGCTACCACCTCGTAATGTATGGGACTTGTGGCAACTAACCTCAGCAGTGCGTCCGGATACCTTAATTACCCTACCCTTTACCTTCATGACCGTAGCGGATGGGTTACGAGGATATGGCTTATATGACAATAAGCGTCTGAAAACTTTTCTGGATATGCAGCTCAAGCTTTATTCCCAAGTGGATGTTGATCAGACAGCATTGTTGTATGCAGCAACAGCCTTAGGAGTTTCTCAGGAACCCCAAGGGTTATTTCATCTCCAAGGTAGTATGCAAGTGTTAAGCGATCGCTTAGTAGAAGCCCTGGAAAAATGGGGGGGTAAGCTACTCATGCGCCACACCGTTGAAACGATTGAAACATCAGGTGGTAAAGCTACTGGTGTCAGGATTCGCAATCAGAAAACTGGGGAAGTTTGGACAGAACCAGCGGATGAGGTAGTTGCCAATGTTACGGTACAAAACCTAGTCAAATTATTAGGTAATAATCTACAGACATTCCCTGGAACCTCAATGGCAGGCTATAAGTATCGAGTCGATAAATTACCTTCACCATCCGGTGCGTTTGTAATCTATCTTGGGGTAGATAAACGTGCGATTCCTGATGGTTGTCCTCCCCATCTTCAGTTTCTCTATGACTACGATGGAGCAATTGGGGAGAATAATTCCTTGTTTATTTCGGTGAGTAAGCCAGGAGATGGACGAGCACCAGAGGGACAAGCTACCATTACTGCTTCATCCTTTACCGATGCTGCCATGTGGTGGCGGGGGTCCAAGCAAGACTATGACCGCTTAAAGGAAGAGTATACAGAAAATGCGATCGCACGTCTTAGTCAATACTTTGATTTAACACCAGAGACCATCATTCACCAAGAAGCAGCAACCCCTCGCACCTTTGCCCGTTTTACTGCCAGAGAACAAGGCATTGTCGGAGGGATAGGGCAACGGATACCTACCTTTGGACCCTTTGGCTTTGCCACTCGCACACCCTGCAAAAGTTTGTGGTTAGTAGGAGACTCGACTCATCCAGGAGAAGGAACAGCTGGGGTAAGTTATTCTGCCCTTACCGCTGTAAGGCAGATTGAGACATCATTTTGCTTATAGGGGTGCAAGCCAAGGGTCCCTAGCTTGGGTTATGGGGTAAAAGTCTCAAATGTCAAGATCCATGGGATCTGTTTTTGGTCAGTTGATCGGTGAAAGGCTACTAACACCAACCCCAAAGAGTTAGGATTAATGACCCGACAGCCTCATGATCAATTTGCCAAACAGTATCTAACGGAGTTGTTAACACCTCACGGTCAGGTAGAAGTCAGCCGAGAACTAACCACTGAAGTTCGTCAAGTGGATATTTGGTTTCTACCAACAGCTTCTGAATCCACAGCACCAAAGGAAATCGGATTGCTCGGTAAGATGGCATCAACCGCCTGTTTATTGGAACCGTTCCGCAATGCTACAGGAATCATGGCAGTGCGCAATTGCCTGTTGAAGTTGTTTGCTCTCTACAGTGACCTACAGCGGAAAGCACGACGAGAGAAAAACCCGATCAGTGAAATTGATTTACCCTGTTTATGGATTTTGTCCCCGTCCTGTTCAGCCCAGCTGTTGAACGGCTTTGGTGCAAAACTTAATGATTCCGGTGATTGGGTGGAAGGAGTTTACTTTTTGCCTGAGTGGTTCAACACAGCCCTGGTAGCCATTAACCAGCTACCGCTTACCGAAGAAACCCTGTGGTTAAGAATTTTGGGACGGGATAAGACTCAAAGCCAAGCCATTAATGAGTTGCTGGCACTACCGGTCGGACACCCCTTACGGGGTAACATCTTAGAGATTCTGGCCAACTGGCGCATCAAAATAGAGGAAAGCGAAGATTTAACTGAAAACGAGAGGGAGTTAATTATGAATTTATCACCAGCTTATTTGCGTTGGCGGGAAGAAACCTTAGAGCAAGGAAGGGAACAAGGCAAGGAACAAGGCAATTTAGAGGGACAGCGCCTGATGGTGGAAAATCTACTGGCAGGGCGGTTTGGCACTGTTGATAAAGAATTATCCCGAACCATTGAGCCTTTAATGCAGTTGCCGATCACAGAGCGTACTCAGGTGCTGCTTAACTTGTCTCGTCAGGAACTGTTGGAGAGGTTTGGAGACAGTCGATTGGATTGATGCTCTGACCTTTCAATGGTATTGCGGTGGTATTCCCCTTATATTCCGGTATCACTAGGTCAAGACTGACGCAAAACTCGTCAGTAAACCCGCTTATCTCATACGGGCGCACACCGTGCGCTCCTACTTGCGATTTTGATTTACGACTGCAGCTACCAGAACACTAGCTCAAAGCTAACGGCTGTTATAGCATTTCCAAATCAGATGTAAACGTGTATGGTCTTTTTTTCTTGTTCAATAACACTCTGTATCTCTTGCCCCTCTTGCCTTTTGCCTCTTGTATGCATGCCTTTTTCAGCAATTCGTGTGTTTACAACCCAAATAAAAACACCCTGAGCTGTTGGCGTAGCGTGCGCGTAGCCCATAGGCTGTTAGCTTCACTGACCTTATCCTGACCTGATATGGCAGCAAAAGTTTTTCTGAAAAACTGTCCGGAATTTACTTGGAAGGGAGAGAACATTAAATTGAAGGCAAGGAAAAATTAAAGTAATGACAACAAAGAGTTAATTAGAGTTAATTATGCATTGATCATCAGCTGATTTCGGTGGCTCTGAACCAATTTTACAACAGGTTGCTCCAAATGTGTGGGGGATTGTCTATCGGATTAAAATGCGATCGCTCTTTAACTCCACCTCCAACCTAGGAAATTTACTTTTATCCCATAAGCGATGCAGCGCGGTCTTGAGGGTTCCCCCCACTCGCTATTGCCGTGGTTTCCCCCACTCGCTATTGCCGTGGTTTCCCCCACTCGCTATTGAATCAAGACAAAGAGTTTTACTATTTACATCATCAAGGGTATAATTGATAGATTTTGATATCTTTTTTTATTAATTCAATAAAGAATTAAAGTTTTATTAAAATCTCCGACAATTAGTTTAACTATCCCATGAATTAGGCTACAGTTAAATTAAATCAAAAACCTAAAATTTTAACTAGTATTAGTCCCTATCAATTCTGATTTATTCATAACAGTATAAATGCTGTAATTCAATCTGATAAATACCAATATTCACAAACTATTCACACAATATTTAGACATTTAAATTGTGAATATAGGCTGATATTGAGATGCAGAAATGGGGAGATAGTAGGCCGGATTTTGCACAAGTGAATCGAGCTTAAATTTAAATGCCTATTTGCTTATAGCAACTATAAATAGGTGGCAAACTCTCACGCGGTCATTCTGACCGCAATACCAAGGAATTTGGGGTTATGAATTTTCACTACTCGTTTATAAACGGGCTTATCGACCAAAAAGAGAGCAAGCAATACTAGAGAAACTAGCTCACTACTAACTCCTCAAACTAATCAAGTTATGTATCTACTATACCATGACTTGACTAATTTCAGCAAGGGTCATGGCTAATCAACTATAGGAATCTGGGGAATTACTCTCAATCCATTAATTACAATATCAGATAATTCCATCACTAGTTTTATATAACAGCAATAATTACTTGGAGAATAAAAAATCATGAGTTTGGATTGTACTATCTCAAAGTCTTCAATTGTAGTAGCAACTCAAGAGCAACTATCTTCTGATCTCGGAGGAGAGGCAATCATCCTCGACATGAAGTCCGGAGTGTATTATGGCTTGAATACAGTAGGTGCTAGCATCTGGAATCTGATCCAGGAACCGAAAACTTTAGACGAAATTCGGAATGCACTGCTAGCAGAATATGAGGTTGAGCCAGAAAAATGCGATCGCGATCTGTTGGCATTACTCCAAGAATTCGCAGCAGTTGGGCTAATTGAGGTAAAAGATGAAGCAGTTGCGTAAGTTCTTGCGCCTTACTAGTAGAGAACGTCAACTTGTGATTAACACGTTCATCTTACTAGGATTAATCAGACTAGCGCTATGGTTACTCCCATTTCACAGATTGCGGCGACTGCTAACAAAAATCAGTCAGCCATCGCCTAAAGCTCAAGGCGTAAACCAAACTAACCTAAGCAAAATTGTCGGAGCTGTTAATCTCAGCAGTCGCTACATGCCAGGTGGTGTGAAGTGTTTAGCTAGAGCATTAACCACACAAGTACTGATGAGTCGCTGTGGTTACTCCCCTCAACTCAGAATTGGAGTTGCCAAAGGGGAGGGAGGAAAATTAGAAGCTCATGCATGGGTGGAAAACCAAGGACAAGTTGTGATCGGCTATCTCAAAGACCTTTCACGGTTTACTCCACTACCATCGTTTAAAGGAGGCAAACTATGAGTGGCATTGTGGGGATTTACTACCTCGACCAAGAACCAATAGACCGGGAAAATATTGGGCAAATGTTAGATATCCTTGCCCACCGGGGACCAGACGGAGCAGATATCTGGTGCCAGGGGTCTGTTGGTCTCGGTCATCGGATGCTTTGGACTACTCCTGAATCGCTGCTGGAAAAGTTACCTCTAGTTAATCACTCCAGAAATCTAGTTATTACTGCTGATGCTCGGATTGATAATCGAGAGGAACTGATTGTTGCTCTAGAGTTGAACGACCGTCCAGCAGAAAAAATTACCGATAGCCAACTGATCTTAGCCGCTTATGAAAAATGGGGAGAGCAGTGTCCAGAGAAACTATTAGGTGACTTTGCCTTCGCTATCTGGGATAAGCACAAGCAGATCCTCTTCTGTGCTAGAGACCATGTTGGGGTTAAGCCTTTCTATTACTATCACAAATCCGGTCAAGGGTTTATTTTTGCCTCCGAAATCAAAGCACTCTTCTGTTTACCCTTCGTACCAAAGCGTCTTAACGAAGTTAGGATGGCTGACTATGTCGCCCTGATGATGGAAGACAAAGTTATCACCACCTATGACAACATTCTGCGGCTTCCTCCTGCTCACACCATGGTCGTTAGTCAGTCAGGGATAGAGCTAAACTGTTACTGGTCTCTAGACCCCAATCGTGAGCTAATCTTAGACTCTGACGAAGCCTATGCTGAAGCATTTCGTGACATCTTTACCGAAGCAGTTCGTTGTCGTCTCCGTAGTGCTTTTCCCATTGGTTCTCACTTGAGCGGTGGATTAGATTCTTCCTCAATCACTTGTGTAGCCAGGAAACTACTAGCTGAAGCAGGAGATGCTCAACTCCACAGCTTCTCCAACATTTTTGACAAAGTCACTGAATGTGATGAACGTCCCTTCATCAATGCTGTTTTAGAACAGGGTGGACTAATTCCCCACTATGTTCATGCTGATCAGTTTGGTCCGCTGTCAGACGTTGACGAGATTTGGCAGTATGAAGACGAAGCCTTACTTGGTCCAAGTCATCATTATCCTTGGCGACTGAATCAAGCTGCTAAGCAAGCAGGGATGCGAATTGTTTTAGATGGTCTCGATGGCGATAATGTCGTGTTTCATGGTGTGTCTAGATTGACAGAACTAGCCCATCAAGGACAATGGGAAGCTTTTGTCCAGGAAGCTGAGGCATTTTCCGAAAATTTTGGTAACTCACCCCAAGCCCTGATTAAACACTACAGTATCCTACACCTAAAAACCCTCGCCAAGCAGTTACGGTGGATTGCCTTTGCTAAAGCTGTACATCAGATTCACAAGCGTTTTGGCATCTCCCGTAAGCACCTGTTGCTCAATCATGGACTCAAGGCGTTAGTTCCGGAAGCAATCAAGCAACTTTGGCGAAAGTGGCGCAGACAAGACAAGTCAGCTACTCCTGTTGCACCTTTAGTTAACCGCAACTTTGCTGAACGCATTGGTATTGATCAGCGTATCCAAGCACTCGATAAGTCAGATCAACCATCACTCACAGTCAGAGAAGACCACTGGCGTAATCTAAGCCAAGGTATATTTCCCCTCATTCTAGAGCAGCTCGACCGCTACAATGCTGCATTTTCCCTCGAAGCTCGTCATCCCTTTATGGATAAGCGGCTACTTGAATTCTGTCTAGCACTGCCTTCCGAGCAGAAACTCTACCAGGGATGGAGTCGGATGGTGTTGCGCCGTGGGATGGCAGGTATTTTACCAAAAGCTGTCCAGTGGCGAGGAGGAAAAGCCCATATGGGTCCAAACTTTATTCATGGTCTGCTCACCCTAAATCGTCAGGTATTCGACGACGTGATCTTGAATAAGCTTGAACTCATTGAAGGGTACGTTGACACAGACTTTCTGAGACAAGTTCATCGACGCATGACCTCAGGAGGCAGGGTGCGAGAAAAAGACTGCATGACAGTCTGGCAGGGAATCATCTTGGCCTTGTGGCTTGACCGCACCCAAGTGACACCCTAAGTCTAACTTGGCAGGGAATCTACTTGGAATTCTGGTTTGGGCACAACCAAGAAACACCGTAAGTCCAATTCAGGCTGTAACTACCTTAAATTACTATCAGCAAAAGGAAAGTAAAACCATGCTAAAAACTTACACTACACCAGAGATGATTGTTCACGGCACCATTGAGGAGCTCACCGAAATCAGTGGACCTGATCGCATTGCAGATGTCCTGATTTTTAATGGTGATTTGAATAATCCCGCAGCTATATCAGATGACTCAATCAGCCTAGACTGCGATAACAATGGTAATTGTGATCCGTTCAAACAATAGTAACACAACTACTACTGGTGATAGTGAGTAATTAGCGATGCAGCGCGGTCTTGGGGGTTTCCCCCATGAGCGACTGCATCAAGACAGTGAGTAATTAATAGTTTAACTCAGGGTGTGACTACCTTAAACCACAATAACTACAACAAAAGTAACACCATGCTAAAAACCTACACTACACCAGAAATGATTGTTCACGGTTCTATTGAGGAGCTCACCGAAATCAGTGGACCTGATCGGATGGCAGATGTCCTGATTTTCAATGGTGATTTGAATAATCCCGCAGCTGAATCCGATGACTCAAGCAGCCTAGACTGCGATAACAATGGTAATTGTTCTCCGTTCCAACTACCGTAACAGGATTACTACTGATGAGTAATCAATAGTTTAACTCAGGGTGTGACTACCTTAAACCACAATAAGTACAAGGAAAGTAACACCATGCTAAAAAGCTACACTACTCCAGAGATGATTGTTCACGGTTCTATTGAGGAGCTCACCGAAATCAATGGACCTGATCGGATTTCAGATGTGCTGATTTTCAATGGTGATTTGGCTAATCCCGCAGCTGAATCAAACGACTCACAGAGCCTAGACTGCAATAATGGTAATTGTGTTGAGTTTAAACAACCGTAACACAATTACTACTATTGATGCTGACTAATCAATAGTTCAAATCAGGGTGTAACTACCTTAAGCTACCGTCAGCAAAAGCAAAGTAACACCATGGAAAAGAGCTACGCTACACCAGAGATGATTGTTCACGGCACTATTGAGCAGCTCACCCAAATAACTGGAGTTAGTACTACGTTAGATGTGCTGATTTTCAATGGTGATTTGGCTAATCCCGCAGCTGAATCAGATGGCTCAAGCAGCCTAGACTGCGATAACAATAATAATTGTGATCCGTTCAAACTACAGTAATACGATTAGCACTGGTGATGGTAAGTACTGAATATGAGTAGCGCCATTACCAAGGGCGACAAAGGTATTATCTACTACTAAATTATCTACTACTAAATTATCTAGTACTAAATTATCTACTACTAGCAAGATCATCCCCCAACTCGTTAGTGCTGCAACACTGACTCAGCAGAAGGGTCTTGGCTAGAGTTAGGGGACGCCTTTTTTGCTATCAAGTTCTCCCATCAAGTTTAACCTGCTCCTAAGTATCAATCATGTACATCTATACGGCCTACAACCTTTGTATTCATTCAGAGATTCCCTTACCTGAGCTATTGGAATCTCATGGACCCCCTGATGTGATCATACGTTTAGGGAAATTGAGTCATCTTCCTCCAGAAACAGCCAATTGGAGCAACCGTGTCCTTGGGGAATTGCATGGCAAAGCAAAGGTTTTGATTGAAGATGGGCGAGAGATTACTATCGAACCTGTGACAGGAGTAGACCAGTCCAAGCTCAGCCCTAACATCCTTGGAGCTTGTATGTCTGTGGTGCTGCGACAGAGGGGATTGCTAGTACTCCATGCTAGCAGCATTGTGGTCAACAATCAAGCGATCGCATTCATGGGTGGGTCAGGTTGGGGTAAATCCACCTTGGCTGGAGCGTTTCATCGGAAGGGTTATCATATTATAACTGATGATGTCATGCCTGTCAACTTTGATGACGGCTATCCTTTGATTATTCCTAGCTTTCCTCAGATTAAACTTTGGCCATCAGCAGCGGATTCTCTAGGACACAATTCAAAGAACTTACCTCCTCTTTACCCAAACGCACCAAAGCTTTCCTACACATTCAGTGATGGGTTTCAACGCACTGCTGTACCCCTGAAGCGACTCTATGTATTGGCCAAGGGAGACGAACATCAGATCACCAAGCTAACCCCTCAACAAGCGTTCCCTGAACTCGTTCGTCATAGCCGTGATGTAGATGTGCTAATCGCTCCAGACTGTGTTACTACTCATCTGCGTCAGTGTGCCAGTCTGATCAAGACTGTATCTATTAGGCGCTTCACCAGAAAGCCTAATCTAATCGAACTTCCTGATCTAGTGGCCTTGGTGGAGAAAGATATCGAAGAATTAACTACTTCTGATAGTAGTAAAAAAGATCGCCTCAATAGTATACTTCTAACCTCTAAACCTTAACACAAAAAATGGGAGCAGGCAAAACTTTAAGAAAAAAAATCCAGCAAACATTACGCCTTTTGCCTGCACTGCGTCTAGTCTGGCAAAGCAGTCCCTTTTGGACAGTAGCTCGCGTAGGAATTTTGCTGGTTCAGGGGATATTACCTCTACTATCAATTTATCTTACTAAACTAATAATTGATACAGTAACTGACGGATTACTTAATACTGATAAACAAGCCGTATTTCGTGATGTTTTACTTTTCCTAATCTTAGCCGGTACAGTTACTCTTGTCACTACTCTTTGCAACTCGTTAGCTGAAGTAGTCAATACTGCTCATTCTCAGCGGGTGACTGACTACATGCAAGGGATTATTCATGATAAATCCCTAGAAGCTGACTTGGAGTACTACGAAAATGCCCTATACTACGATACGTTACAACGAGCTCAAAAAGAAGCGCCTTACCGACCGCCCCGAGTCCTAAATCGTGTCACACAGATAGCTCAAAATAGTATTTCCTTGTTGGCGATGGTGAGTTTATTACTCTCCCTCCATTGGGGAATTGCTGGGATTTTATTTATTGCTGCTATGCCCGCGATGGTAGTACGGGTAAAATACTCTCGGGTTATCTATCGTTGGCAGCGTAAAAAAACACCGATGGAACGGCAATCCATGTATTTGGGTTACATGCTAACCTCAGACCAGTTTGCTAAAGAAATTCGGTTGTTTGATTTAGGGGTTTTCTTTACTGACTGGTATCGTCGCATCCGAGAGCAACTATATAAGGAAAAAGTAGCCATTGCCACTGGACGCTCCTTTGCTAACTTTGGTGCTCAAGCCGTTGCCGGAATGTTAATTTTTTCTGTCTATGGCTTTATTGTCTATCAAACTGTCCATGGGGATTTGGGCTTAGGCGATTTAGTGCTGTATCACCAAGCGTTGCAGCGGGGACAAAATAATATTCGAGGGTTATTAACTAGTATATCTGGTCTTTATGAAGATAACTTATTCTTAGCTAACCTCTACGAATTTCTGGATCTAAAACCTAACGTTGTTGAACCAACTTATCCCAAACCAATTCCCCACTCCATGAGCCGTGGTATTGTTTTCGATCATGTTAGTTTCCAATACGGTACTACAACTCGTCAGGCACTTAAAAACATCAACCTCACGGTGCGACCAGGGGAAACTATAGCGCTAGTAGGAGAAAACGGTTCCGGTAAAACAACCTTAATTAAACTTTTGTGTCGTTTGTACGATCCAACCGCTGGCAGCATCACCATTGATGGGATTGATATCCGCAATTTTAAAATAGCTGACTTACGCCGCCAAATCAGTGTGATTTTCCAAGACTACGCTAAATATAATTTCACAGCTAAGGAAAATATCTGGTTAGCGGACATTGATTTACCACGAGATCACGAAACTATTATTGATGCTGCTCGTCGTTCTGGTGCTGATGATGTTATCACTAGTTTGCCCCAAGGGTATAATACCATGCTGGGCAAATTGTTTGACCAAGGGGAAGAACTTAGTATTGGTCAATGGCAGAAAATAGCCTTAGCACGAGCTTTTCTACGAGACTCTCAGGTTATTGTATTAGATGAGCCTACCTCTGCTATGGATCCTAAGGCAGAATACGAGGTGTTTATGAAATTCCGCGAACTGATCGAAGATCAAGCTGCTATTCTGATCACCCATCGCTTATCTACTGTAAAAATGGCTGACCGGATCTATGTGATGGACCAAGGTTCAATTGTAGAAAGCGGTACCCATGCGGAACTGATGCAGTTAGATGGTACTTATGCCCATTTGTTTGAAACTCAGGCTAAAAATTATCGCTAACTTGAAGGTCAGCTATCAGCTATCAGCTATCAGCTATCAGCTATCAGCTATCAGCTATCAGCTATCAGCTATCAGCTATCAGCTATCAGCTTTTGAATAAGCGATGCAGCAAGGGAACAGGGGAGGCAGTGCGGTCTTGGGGGTTCCCCCCATGAGCAACTGCCGTGGTTTCCACGGAGCTTTCAAGGTGCGGACGCAAGTGACCCACGCAGACCCATGCGCCATGAGCGACTGCATCAAGACAACAGGTAAGCATTGGTTTAATCTCTGTTACTTAAGCTGACGGCTGACCGCTGGCCGCTGACCGCTGACTGCTGAATGCTTTCCTTCTGACTTCCCTACTCCCTACTCCCTACTCCCTACAACGATCTACCTCACCCAATTGAGAACTGCTATAGCATTTCCATTTGAGATGTGAACATAAAATTAAACTCTTTAGGTAACAGGAAACTCGGTATCTGCTAACAGGGGTAAGGAATACCGAGTTTTTTTGATTATAAAAAATTACCGATATAGGTTTACAACTTATTTGTAAATAGTCTAATAATGGCTATTTTTTTTAGCTGATCTTTAGAGATATTCTTTGGTTAAATAATTTAAGTTTTGTTAATTTTTTAGGTAATTGTGGAAAAAATCGATTAATTAGGATAAAGTTTAATTGAATTGAAGCGCTAAAATTATCAATCTTAATCCGCTTAAGATTAATCCGCTTAAGACAGTCTAAATGCTACCGGGGTGAGAATCTGCAATTAGATTCATGAGCTATGGACTGTGAACCAAAATTTAGGATGGTATCTGGAATCAGTACTAGCTGTTAAGTCAATGATGGTAACCCTCACAAGTCCTCCTAATTAAAGGGGATTTCGGGAAATGAATAAAAGCTAAACTACTTGGTTTTACGTTTGTCTTGCCTAAGTCATGAATCTGATAAGTTCAGCAATTTATTAATTTTTGTTAACGATAATTTGCTAAACAAAGGCTGCTTTATTGTCACATTAAAAAGCTAATTACTAAACCATAATAGCTAAAATTTAGCTACATATAGTTAGAGCGAAAGCCTTGCGCCCCTAGAATTAGACTTGAGCAACGGATGCAAAGGTAATTTCTGAACTGAAATGGCTGATCAAGGGGAGTCAAGAAACTACTGTATCCGTTTCTTGTGATTGCATCTACGCGCAATAGTTATTTGAGAAATTAATTATGAGTTTGGATGGCACAATATCTAAAACAATATCTAACTGTTTAGTTGGCTATATCTCTGAAATTGACAGCCAATCACTGGATTGCAAACCTTTGGGTAGCAAAAAGCAAAAGCTGTTTTCCTATGTTGCTTATGGTTTGGGAATTCACTCGGCGCTACCAATCCCAGAGTTTATCCCAGCAGAAGTAGAGTGTGATGTTACGATTCACATTCAGAGTAATGATTACAGTACGGGATGCGTTCGCGTAGGGTCGGCCGTAGGCCACGCTTTCGCCGTAGGCGACGCTGCGCGAACGCGAACGGCTGAGGCCGTAGGCCACGCTACGCGAACGCCGAATCGCAAAATCAGTGACTACATTCCAAAGGAAGTTATCCAGCAGCCGATGGCTTTGCAGTTGAGTCCAGAGGAGGCGGTGATTTATCTCAAAGACACAGGGCTGTTTCTGGTACAGAGGGGAAACAGGATTACGATCATTCCCGCAGCAGAAGCCTCCCTTAGCCGCATTCAAACGGCTCTAGTGGGAACTGTGATGGCGATTCTGCTCTATCAGCGGGGATTGTTGGTGCTACATGCCAGTGTAGTCAATATTAATGGTGGTGCGGTTGTTTTCTTGGGTAATTCCGGTGAGGGTAAGTCTTCAATTGCTGCTGCACTCCATACTCAGGGATACAGAATCATCACTGATGATGTTGCACCTGTGACGTTGAATCAGGGGACAGCGAAAGTTGCTCCTAGCTTTCCTCAAATTAAACTAAGTCGAGAAGTAGCTGGGGTTTTGGGATATGACCAGGATAAGCTGGCTCTGCTGGTACCGAAGTTAAATAAACCTGGCTATCGGTTAAATCAGGATTTGACCGAAGCGCTACTACCAATCCGGTGCATCTATGTACTGGTTTCAGGTTCACAGTTGAGTATTAAGTCTCTGAAACTTCAGGAGGCGGTGATGGAACTATCCCGTCATTCCCGTCTCAACAGCTTATTTGACTCTGAGAAAGCATCCCATCTTCTTCAGTGTGCTCAGCTTGCCAATCAGTGTAGTGTTTATCGTCTCCAGCGACCTCGTAACTTGGCTTTGTTGCCAGAGTTAGCGAGGTTGGTGGCAGAACATCAATTTATACAGGGCCAAATCTAAAAGGTAACAGGTAACAGGTAATATAATAAATTACCTAAAGCCCGATTATCCATTACTCAAAACAACTTCGAGCTCCTAATCAACTGTTATCAAAAACTGTAATAAACCCCTTCAAACTAGTTGAAGGGGTTTACTTTAATCTGTCCGAGGTGATATCTATTCCTTTACCGCTAAACTAGCTTGTTTAAAACTATGGTAGTCTGGTTTTCGTGTCTGAGTGGAAGGTATCTATATCCTACTGGCCAATGCTGGCGTAGATGTAGTTGCTCTCTGTTCTAGACTAAATCTAATCACTGTAGGACTAATGAAAATCGCTACCTGGAACGTCAACTCAATTCGGAGTCGCCAAGCTCAAGTAATAGATTGGTTGCAACGGACCCAAGTAGATGTGCTTTGCCTGCAAGAAACTAAAGTAGTCGATGCCCAGTTTCCGCGATCGCTTTTTGAAGAATTGGGGTATTACCTTTATATTTCTGGGCAAAAATCCTATAATGGTGTAGCCATTTTTAGCCGGAAACCAGCCACAGACGTAAGTACGGGCTTTGCTGCGGTGTTGGATACTGCTCAGGTCGGGGACTTAGATGAACAAAAGCGAGTTATTAGCGCTATAGTAGACGGCGTCCGCATTGTTAACCTCTATGTTCCCAATGGGGCTTCCGTGAACAGTGAGAAGTACGACTACAAGCTGCGTTGGTTGAAGATACTGCGGGACTATTTACACAGTATTCTAGAACAACAGTCCCATGAACTTTGTGTATGTGGGGACTTTAATATTGCCCCAGAAGACCGGGATATCCATGATCCTAAAGGCAAAGAAAACCACATCATGGCGTCCCCAGTAGAACGTCAAGCCCTACAATCGGTCTTAGACCTAGGGTTAGCGGATGCCTTTCGCAAATTTACCAAAGAAGGGGGTAATTTTAGTTGGTGGGACTATCGCACCCGTGCCTTTCGGGGTAATCGAGGTTGGCGCATTGACCATATCTACCTAACCCCCAATCTTTACAATCAAGCGATTAGTTGTACCATTGACATAGAACCGAGAAAACTAGATAAACCTAGCGACCATGCCCCTGTAATCGTCACGTTTTAGTCAAGTTTTAGTCAAGTTTTAAACGCAAAAGCTATGCAAATGGAAAATGGAAAATGGAAATTAACAATTAAACTTAATAATTAAAATTAACAAATAAAATCAACAATTAAAAATTATAATTGACAATTATAGCAGTCGAAGTAAAGGGTAATAAATGTTTCTGTTCCCTATTCCCTATTCCCTATTCCCTATTCCCTATTCCCAGATCCGCTGTTCCCAAAAACCCAGAACTTTGTACTCACCACAATTAATGACCTTTAAGCACACGATCAATAGCCTGCAATAATTCCTTAACCGTGTAAGGCTTAGACAAAAAGGTCTTAACTCCAGCTTCAGCCGCCGCATCGACTTTATCGCTAATAGGCAACCCACTGATACCAATAATTTTGATCTGCGAGTTAATGTCTCGCAATTGAAGGGTAGTTGTTGGTCCATCCATAACCGGCATCATCATATCCATCAGCACCAAGCTAATATCATCCTGATGTTGCCTATAGAGTGCGATCGCTTCCTTACCATCCCTGCTACTCATCACCCTATAGCCATAGTTTTCTAAGGACGTCTTGGTAATCTCACCAATAGCGGCTTCGTCATCCACCACTAAAATCAACTCACCGTTTCCTCTGGGTAGTTCTAGTTCTTCCTCGGCAGGAATTGGGGAGTGTTCTACTGCTGGCAAATATACTTTAAAGTTAGTACCTACGCCCACTTCACTATACACATTCACAAAACCGGCGTGACTTTTAACAATACCTCTGACCGTAGACAAACCCAGTCCTGTACCTTGACCGATTTCTTTAGTAGTGAAAAATGGTTCGAAAATTCTTGGCTGTATTTTCAAGGGAATACCAATACCAGTATCAGCAACGGTCACCACAATGTAGGGACCTACATCCGCATCAATATGCATCCTGACATAGTTTTGATCTAAAAAAATATTTTGAGCAGACAATGTCAAAGTTCCACCATCAACCATAGCATCACGAGCATTGATGCAGAGGTTCATCAAAACTTGGTGCAGTTGTGTGGCATCCCCAGATACTGACCAAAGATTAGGGTCTATATCCGTAGACAGTTCAATGGATCTGGGAAATGTTTCTAGGATAATGTGGCGAATTTCCCGAATTAAATGCCTGACTTGTAAAACCGTTCGTTTACCTGTAACACCCCGAGCAAACGATAAAACTTGCTTGACTAAACCAGCCCCCCGCCTAGTATTATTCTCTACAGTTTTTAGGAGTTGTAAATGCCGCTGATCTGAGATTTTCAGCTGCAACAATTGAGCAGACATTAGAATAGGAGCTAATAAGTTGTTCAAATCATGGGCAATGCCCCCAGCTAAGGTACCAATGCTCTCCATGCGCTGAGCGTGGAGAAACTGGGTTTCGAGTTGTTTCTTCTCAGTGATATTAGTATTGACAATCAAGATTGATTTGGGCTGTCCCTGAGAATTTTCCACCAAAGTCCAGCGACTTTCAACAATAATTTCTTTGCCATCTTTGGTGACTTGATTCAACTCACCATACCACTCCCCTGTTTTGGCAACACTTTGGTCTGCCTCGGCTAGCTCAGCTGGTGCTTGTTCGTACAACAGTAAATGCTCTTTTTTTCCAATCACTTCTGCTGCGTGCCAACCGTATAGAGACTCTGCCCCTTTATTCCAAAATGAGATAGTATTGTCTAGATCCCGAACCAGAATGGCATCCGTTGCCACATCCAACAACGCTGCTTGTTCCCGAATTTTTTGTTGGGCTTGCTGGCGCTCAAGGGCATAGCGGATGGAACGTTCTAGTAAAGGTGCTCTGAGTTGACTCTTATCTAGGTAATCTGCTGCACCAGCTTTCATGGCTTCCATGTCAACCTCATGGTCTCCCTGAGCAGTTAGGAGGATAATCGGTGCTGTACACCCCCTGGCAATGGCTTCACGCAGGAGTTCAAGTCCATTATGCTCACCAAGACGGTAGTCTAGTAGATAAACATCATGGTGGTTCTGACCAATCATTTCTAAGCCTTTACCATAGGTTGCCACCCACGTCAAGCTAAATCTAGCCTTCTGGTTTTCCAACAGTAAATCACGAGTTAGAATATAGTCATCTTCGTCATCATCAACGAGTAATACGTTAACCAAAGGGTTGTACATTGGTCTGGTACCATAGGAATAGAAGGAAATTAGTGGAGAATCGAGAGTTCTAAGTTCTGACTTGGGTAAGCAATTTGCCAGGTTTGTGATCAACGAACATTGATCAGGGTCGGTTTTGGAAATAGTCCTGAGTGGATCAGTCTTTAGTGGTACACTAGAAACATCATAAGAAACATCAGAACTTTCAGCTTTCGGTTGTGAGCATTTATTCATGGCAGTCTATTCCCTTCGGGGGGCAATTCGGCGATGTCCAACCAGTACTTTTTTAACGTTTGCATCACCTCAATTAGGGAACTATAGGTGACAGGCTTAACGATGAAAGAATTTGCTCCTAAGTTGTAACTGTGATAAATATCTTCTTCAGCCTTTGAGGTAGTCAGCACCACAACTGGTATAGTTCGTAGATTAGGATCAGCCCTAATTTCTATGAGGGCCTCACGACCATCTTTTTTCGGCATGTTCAAATCCAGTAGGATTAAACTTGGACGAGGGGACATGCTCGCCTGCGTGTGTTTACCACGGTGATATAGATAATCCATCAATTCTTCGCCATCACTGACAAAGTATAGTTCATTGGTCAACTGACTCTCTAAGAGAGCCTCCCTTGCCAACAGACAATCATCCGGATCATCATCTGCCATTAAAATTACCACGGGATTTCGGCTTTCATTCACTAAGCATTATCTCCTCGACCAACAATTATAAAGGAATTACAAAGGAATTATGAAGGAATTATGAAGGTTCAAGGGATAAAAAATTTGAGGTATAGCAGAAGTCAGAAGTCAGAAGTCAGAACTCAGAACTCAGAACTCAGAACTCAGAACTCAGAACTCAGAACTCAGAACTCAGAACTCAGAACTCAGAACTCAGAACTCAGAACTCAGAACTCAGAACTCAGAACTCAGAACTCAGAACTCAGAACTCAGAAGTCAAACTCTTGCGCTTACTTAGGTTTGAGACTTTTGTCATGTCCGCGCCTGCCCTGGCGACTGCTATATTTTATTGATTAGTCACTCAACTACTAGTATGTTTTCATTATTTAAAGTTTAACCTTGGCCAATAGGCCACGCTACGCGAACAACCTTGGCCAATAGGCCACGCTACGCGAACAACCTTAAACCTTAAACTTTCAACTTTCAATTTTCAACTTTGTTTAATCGGCACCCTAACAATAAACTTAGCTCCCTGTCCTGGTGTGCTCTCTGCCATGATGCTACCATTATGGCGTTCCACAATTTTACGGCAGATAGCTAGACCGATGCCGGTTCCTTCATAATCGCTGCGACCATGGAGCCGTTGAAAGGTTTGGAAAATGCGATCGCAATACCTGGGGTCAAACCCAATACCATTGTCTTCGACTATGATCTGACAACGCTCATTAACGGTTGCGCCTCCATAACTTAAGGGAACACTTTCTTGAAGCAGTTGACTATAAATTTTAACGACGTTACCTCTTGGTGCTGGTCGGAATTTAAGTCCGTTACTGATCAGGTTTTGCAAAAGTTGACGCATTTGCACTGGATCAGCTTCAATAGTATGTAGTTCACCGACTTCCACTACGCCACCAGATTGCTGGATACGTAGTTCTAAATCAGAGAGTACTTCTTGCACCACTTGAGCCAGGTCAGTGGCAACCAAGGGTCTTGCCTTAGTGGTCACCCGGGAAAGGCTAAGCAAGTCATTGATTAACACCTGCATCCGTCCTGCTGCATTCTGCATCCGTTTCAGGTAGTCTTGCCCCTGCTCCGTTAACTGTTCATGATACTTGGTCTGAAGGCGATCGCCAAATGCCTGAATCTTGCGCAGGGGTTCTTGCAGGTCATGGGATGCTACATAGGCAAACTGTTGCAGTTCCGCATTAGAACGGGCAAGTTCCTGACGCTGACGGGTTTCTGTTCCTAAAAGCTGGGCTTGGGCTAAGGCAATAGCAATTTGGTTCGCCAGTTGTTGCAACAATTCACTTTCAAAGTTAGTCCATTGTCGTGGATTGGCACACTGATGGGCAATCAACAAACCCCAAAGTTTGTCTTGTTGCTGAATTGGCACCACTAAGTTAGCTTTTACCCCAAACTGTTGCAGCATTTCTACATGGCAAGCTCGGATATCAGAGTTTTCTAAGTCACAGATGTTGCTAACCCTTCCCTGACGATACTGGTCCAGGTACTCTTCATGAAAGCAAGGATCTTCGATGCTTTGTCCGAGCATGATTGGCCAACCAGGTACTACGGCTTCTTGAACCACTTTCCCCCAGCCATCAAAACTTAGTTGGAAGAGTACAACTCGGTCAGCCTTGAGAAATTGTTGCACTTCTGTAACAGCCGTTTGCAAAATCTGCTCCAGTTGTAGAGACTGGCGGATTTTCAGGGTAATTTCTGAAAACAATTGCGATCGCTGATTTTGGCGCTTGAGTTCTTGCTCTGCTAACTTACGGTCAGTAATGTCATCCACCACATAGGAAAATCGGGGGTGAGCAGTGGTTGTCTCAGGAATTGGGCATACAGTGGCGCATAACCACCGGGTATCGGTTTCAGTGGTGTGATCATACTCGAAGGAAATGGGCTGATTGCTTTGTTGGCTTTCTCGGTAATGGCTAATCCAGCGACGGATATGAGTTTTGGGTGCCCCCAGCGCACTGGCTAACCGATTCTGCATGGCCTCGGGTGTAGTCCCGAAAAAATCCGCCGTACTCTTATTATCAGAAATATGCAGGATGTCATCATCCAAAAGTTCCACGACCCCCATCAATAGTGCGGAACTGTTGAAGAAACTACGCAGGGTCGATTCACTCTCCAGCAGTGCAGCTTCTGCCTGTTGGCGCTCTATTTCCGCTTGATGAGCTGCAATTAATCGACCAAGACTTTGAGCCATTAGTTCTACAATTTCCTGTTCGTGAGGCGGGAAATCGGTTTCTCTGACCTGGGTTGAGGAAAAATTCAGGGAGCCGTAGACTTCACCATAGACAAATATAGGAGTCCCGATATAGGACTCAAGTTTTAGAGTTTGGTAGACTGGATGAGCGTGCATCAGTGCTATCTCACCTACATGAGTATAGGCAATGGTCTTTTTTTCGCGAACAACTACAGCACAATAGGTATCTTTTAATTCAAACTCTGAGCCAGCCACTAAGCCTTCTAGATCAGACCTGACCGACAGGATAGTGTAGGAATTAAGGTGTATTTGACTAATAATTCCAGTGGGCATCCCTAAAATTTTACATCCCGTCTCCAGATAGTCAGCATACAGCAACTCAAAGTTTTGGTAATTGGTGGTATTCAGCCGATGTAGGTGTTTGAGGTTGTTACTGAAGGTTTCCAGGGCCTGAGACTTTTCCAAAAGTTGCTCGTCTGCGTGCTTGTGTTCAGTGATGTCCCGCCCTACTGCCTGGAGCTCAATCAATTCACCCTGTTCGTTAAAGATGGCACGATCGCTCCACTGCTGCCAGCGAATCTCTCCTGTGGGCATAATCACCCGGTGTTCAACCGTTTCTACCGGATTCTGGGGGCTTAGGGAAGTAATACACCGTTCTAGCCTTTTGAGATCCTCATCGGGAATCAATGGCAAAAACCGTTGCCCAATCAACTCTTGCTCTGATTTGCTGAAATAGCGACAGTAGGCACCATTGACAAAGGTAAGAGTTCCATCAGGACGGAAACGACAAATGAGTTCCGTTTGATCTTCGACAATAGCGCGATAGCGAGCCTCGCTTTGATACAATTGCTGCTGATTTTGCTGCCGCTCGGTAATATCATGGTTTAGACCAATGGTTGCTACTATATTGTCTTGCTGATCATACAGAGGTACTACCACCGTTTCACACACCCCACACCTGCCATCTTTGCGAATAAAGTGAATCTCCCCAGACCAACGTCGGGACCTGGTCATCTCCTGGATAATCTGCTCGGTTAGAACAGCCGCCTCTTCCGGTCGGTGCAGAATCCCTGCAGTTTTACCCAATACCTCAGCTTTGGTGTAGCCGAATATTCGCGCTGAAGCGGGATTCCAATCAATTATCTTACCGGCTAAGTCCGTGATTATGATCCCATCGAAGATAGTCTCAAAAATCAGAGCCTGTCTACGCAGAACCTCTTCCGCCTGTTTGCGCTCAGTGATATCGATGCAAGAGCCAATGTAACCGGCAAAGTCCCCATTGGGGGTAAATCGGGGAGTGCCTATATCTAATATCCAACGATACTGCCCATCCTTACGTCGCAAGCGGTACTCCATCCGAAAATTTTCTCTGGCGTCGAAGGCGGATACATAGGTATTGAAGCTGTACTCATGGTCATCAGGATGCACCCCTTCAGCCCAGCCATTGCCCAATTCAAGTTCGAGGGTCTTACCGGTGAAGTTCAGCCAAAGCTGATTGAAAAACTTATAAAGTTTATCAGTGCCTGACATCCAGATCATGACTGGGGCATGATCCGCCATCATCCGGAAGCGAGCTTCACTCTCTTCAAGGCTGGCTTGCTTTTGTTTGGCTTCGGTAATGTCCCGTGCGATCGCATAAATTAAACCATCGTTAACTAAAGGATTTGCAGCCCAGGCTAACCATTTATAAGACCCATCTTGACAGCGATAGCGATTTTCGAAGTAGACAGTAGGGATGCCACTCCCCAATTGTTCCATTTCCGTCCTAGTTGGTTCTCGGTCATCGGGATGGACAAAATCCAGAAACGTGGTGCTGGTTAGTTCCGCTTTGGTGTAACCCAAGGTGCTAGAAAAGGACGGACTCAAGCGCTTAAAATAGCCATCGAAACCCGCTATACACAGCAAATCCAGGGAGAGGTCAAAAAAGCGATCGCGTTCTTGCTGGATCCGTTTCCATTCAGTAATGTCACGAGTAAAACATCGGGTATGGACGAATTTGCCATTTTTCCAGAGGACATTAGAGTTAATCAAGACATGGCGAATCGAGCCATCTTGGCACAAGAGGCTAGCTTCGTAGTTTTTTAAGGTTTCTTTAGCAGTTAGTCTGGCCAGGATATCTTCAATTACCTCTTGCTCCGGGTAAAATTCAGCAATGTGGTGACCGATATACTCCTGGGCGTTGTAACCCAGCAGATCTAACTCTGCCTGATTAGCCCACAGGATGATGCCATTGCTATCCACCCAATGGAGACCAACGGAGCCATTTTCTAAAAAATCCAGGAGTTCTTGGTCAACCTGGGGTAATTCATTCTCAAGACCTTGGTTTTCTAGCTGAGGTTGCTGTAAATCCGCTAACTGTTGTTTTAGCTCCAGAAGGCTTATCAGTTGACGACTTAAGGCTTGTAATCCTGCTAACTGTTGAGGCTGAAGTTCCTTTGGAACCTGAGCCATGACCGCAAGTGTTCCCAGAGCATATCCGTCAGAGGTAATTAGGGGAACTCCAGCATAAAACCGAATATGAGGCTCAGCAGTAACTAAGGGATGAGTGGCAAACCGTTGATCAGCCAGGGTATCCTGAACTACCAATACCTCAGCTGACTCAATCCGATGGCTGGATAAAAAGGTATTTTGACTTATTGACTTTTCATAATCGCCCAGATTAGACTGACACCATTGACTGTTACTGTCAATCAGGGTAATCAGAGCCATGGGCGTTTGGCAAATTTGTGCGGCTAATGCTGTGAGATCATCAAAGGCCTGTTGAAGCTCAGGGTCAATAGTTCTTTTATAATATTTTTGGGCTGCTAGCTTTGCTGGTTCATCAGCCCCACCTCCTCGTGCCATCAATCAAATAATCTCCAAACGGGTTATCATCAGCCCTAGTTATGATCAGCTCTAGGTTTGCTGTTGCTCAACACGGGTTTTACTGATCACTGATCAGCTAGGATGAGCTTGACTTTAAGTAGCTTGACTTTAAGGATAGGTAGCATCAATTGATTGACGGCAGATGTTTCATCGCCTAGTGAGCACTAGCCCTCGACAAGGTGATTATTGCCCTTGTCAAAGAAAAAACTTCTGATTTAATATTATTTGAATAGTATTTAGGTATATTAACTGAAATTAGAGCAGCTGCTCCTAATTTTTAAAGTATTTTAAAAAAATCGAAACATGGCGCTAGGGTTGCCTATTGATTAAATCCAACCAGTAAAGATAAATAAACTATAGCGTTTCTTATCGCTATGAGGTACACAGGATTTTTTACCTCTTGCCTCTTGCCTCTTCTCTCTTCCCTGCTCCCTGCTCCCTGCTCCCTGCTCCCTGCTCCCTGCTCCCTGCTCCCTGCTCCCTGCTCCCTGCTCCCTAACACCCAGAATTTTGTACCTCATGACTATGATAAGTGCTATATATAAATATATAAATAAAGGCTTAGGCTGTTACTAATCTTAACACTCTTTGGAATTCTCAGCGAATGACTCCCCCGCCCAAGATCTCTGAAAAGCAAACCGTAGATAGTTTTTCAATCACCATCGCTCCGTTATTCCTATCAGACATCTACGCCCTTGCTGATGATCCGGCTAATGGAGCTGTGGTGATGATGAGTGGCACAGTCCGTAATCAGACTGATGGTAAACCAGTGGTAGCATTAGAGTATCAGGCTTATGAACCCATGGCATTACGGGTATTTTCCTCAATTGCTGCCCAGATTCGTGCCTCATGGTCTGATGTCAATCGGGTGGTAATCCATCATCGCATCGGTCGCTTAACTATTGGGGAAATTAGCGTGTTAGTCGCTGTTGCCTGTCCTCATCGTTCAGAAGCCTTTGCAGCTTGTAAGTATGCTATTGACACGTTGAAGCATAATGCTCCGATTTGGAAAAAAGAGCATTGGGATGATGGTTCTAGCAGTTGGGTCAGTATTGGGGCGTGTGAAGAATGAAGAATGAAGAATTAAGAATTAAGAATGTAGAATGAAGAATTAAGAATGCAGAATTAAGAATTAAGAATTAAGAATTAAGAATTAAGAATTAAGAATTAAGAATGTAGAATGAAGAATTTAGAATTTAGAATTTAGAATTTTACATGTTTAATTCAAAAATGCTGTTCGCCTTTGGCCTTCGGTGTAGGCTAGGTTAGCCGGTTAATGGGTTGTTCGCGTAGCGTGGCCTTTTGGCCAAGGTTGTCTGTCAGGATGCAGAATGGTGAATTCCCAATTCTAAATTCCCAATTCTAAATTCCCAATTCTACATTCAATTCTAAATTCTAAATTCCCAATTCTACATTCTACATTCTACATTCTACATTCTACATTCTACATTCTACATTCTACATTCTACATTCTATCTACTTATCGTTTTAGTGATTGAGCGATCGCTTTTTCTAGTTCCACCTTACTCAAGTTGGTGAGGATGAACACCTCTTGAAAGCTTTTACCAGACCTGGCAATCACCTTGAATCCCCCACGAATTGGCACTGATACTTTTAACTGTAATTTAGGACAGTGACTTCTTGCCCGCCCAAGCACAGCAGGGGTAATGGTTTGAATACCTGGGTAATCTGTGAGTCGTTGCAGAACTGGAATGAGACCCTGAATGTGGGTAGAGTGATTCCAAACCAGTCTGCCGTCTTTGGGTTGGCTCATAATACTATGTAGCCTCCAAGGGAGCCATGGTTAAGCCAGCACGAGAAAGCTGTTGGTGGTAGAGTTCCGCTTGTTCCTGGGGACCGACCCAAACAATGGATTGACCTTCGTTGTGAACCTGATGGGTGAGTTCCCAGGCGTGATCATTTGTCATCCCAGGGATATACTTGACCAGACAGTCGTGAACATGCTGAAATGTGTTAAAATCATCGTCTAACACAATTACCTTATAGTTGGGATAAGGCTTTCGGGTAACTTGACCAGAGCGTTCAGGAGCTTTGACTGGTGCAGCAAATGTAGCTTTATAAGCTGCTGATCTTACCATAGTCGCACATAGGTTACCAGAATAATTTACAAAAAATTAAGTTTAAAGTCAAACCATTCCTTCCAGTTTACAAAAATTGAAACGCCCTGCATAGTGACCGTGAGAAATAAGGAAAATCAAAAATTGGACTAAGCCTTTAATCCCTAAGGGTTTCAACGACCTTCGCTATTCGCAATTTTTTCTTTGCCTGTAAAGCCCAATTTGCCATAATGAAGCGAACTCAGGCTGCTGTTTGTGTCAGGGGGAAGTTGCTGAGGGGCTGTGTGCAATGGTTTGCCGACCCACTAATTAGCCCGCTCCCCATACATCAATGACAGGGGTTTCCACTTCTGACTTACCAACGAAATGATTCAATGAATGCTTTACCTCTAACCCGCCCTTCCAAAACAGATCGCATTTTGGCTGTGGATGATTCCCCTGACAACTTGTTTCTACTGCAGACGCTTTTAGAAGAAGAGGGGTACGAGATTACTTTGGCAGAGAATGGTCGGGTTGCCCTAGAGAAAATAGAGATATCTCCGCCGGAATTGGTGCTATTGGATGTGATGATGCCAGAAATGGATGGCTTTGAAGTAACCAAGCGCATCCGAAGCAATCCCAAGTTACCGTTTATACCAATTTTGTTGATCACCGCTTATGATCATCCGAGTGTGGTCCAAGGACTGGATATGGGGGCGGATGATTTTATTCGTAAACCAGTAGAAGTGGATGAATTGCTGGCTCGGGTGCGATCGCTTTTGCGCCTCAAGGATAGTGTGGATGAACGGGATGAAATTGCTCGGCAACGAGAAGATTTTGTCTCTCGGCTTACCCATGACTTGCGCACCCCCTTAGTAGCAGCAGATCGCATCCTAAACCTTATGCAGCAGGGAGCTTTGGGAGAAATTTCACCCCCAGTGCTCGAAGCCATAGTCACCATGACTCGCAGTAACCACAATTTGCTGACTATGGTGAATACGTTACTAGAAGTCTATCGCTATGAAGCCGGTCGGAAGTATTTGTCTTTCTCTGCCATCCCTGTGCAACAGGTTATTGAAGAAGTCATCCAAGAACTGTCTGCCCTAGCTCGTGATAAAAAACTGTCTTTGGACTATCAGACACCGAAGGAAGTTAACTCGATAGTGATGGGCGATCGCTTAGAACTGCACCGACTGTTCATGAATTTGCTGGGAAATGCGATTAAATTCACTGACAACGGTTCTGTGACCGTTCGTCTGAGGAATAGTCCCAAGACTAGTGAAAGTAATCAGTCGTTGGTGGTGATTGAGGTGGAAGATACTGGTTTTGGTATATCCCCAGAAGACCAAAAAGAGTTGTTTGAACGGTTTCGCCAGGGTAGCCACAAACGCTCAGGTAGTGGTTTAGGACTATATCTTTCCAAACGAATTCTCGAAGCTCATCAAGGAACAATCAACGTTAAGTCTGAGTTGGGTAAGGGGACTTTGTTTACTGTAACATTGCCGAATCATGTTGATGCTTAACTAGACCTGCCAGAAGTCTATGGTGATTTTGAGCTATTTTTGAGAAAAGTGGGCACTGATCAGGCAAAAGGTTATGTCTAACGAGATGGGATTGAGCGATCGCTATTTTGAGTTAATCGATGACATTGTCAAAACTACCCTGAAGGGGAAGATCCGTTCTAAATCCCAGGTCTATCAGATGTTGGTCAAGGGGGTTACGGTTGGCACCGGGGAAATTTTTGAACGTTGCCTTGATCAGCGCTTCGATATGACTCAGGCAGAAGTAGACAATCCTAAAAGTGAGTTGAAGCAAGCGAAAGCAATTCGGAAACTCAGGGCGCTTAATACGATTCGTGGTGAATGGGAACAGTGGCAGGAAGAAAACCGAGTTTCTGAAACTATCACTAGCGCTATTCAATTCATTACTACTGCTGAACCGGCTGAGCGCTTTACGGCTTTATTGCGAGTGATTGACCCCAATCAACAACCACCCCTGACGTTACAACAACTGGGGAGCCTGGCTAAACCCCTAAAGCAACAGGCACAACAAGCTTCTGAATCTGATACTGCTAAAGACCTTGGACAACTGGCCGCTGGGATTACGGCGGGTTTGGCATCTTGGCAACGCTTGGAAGATTATCTGGTCAGTTGGATTTATGACCAAAGTCGAGGCTCACTGGGATTTGAGGGTACTCCGGAACAGCGTGGCCCTTGGGGGCTGTGGGGGAAAAAGGTTAATAGCCCGTTACCCCAGTCTTTATTTGAAAGTCTAGCGCTGAATCAATCCTTCCATGAATGGGCAGATACTCAGCCGAGTTTGGAACTAGAAGCTTGGGTGGAATTGGCTGTGATTCTCCAGTGCTTGCAGCGAGGACTGGTGAATTGGTTCGATAAAATGGTATATGACTCCAAGATGGGAGCAAAGTTATCGATTTCTACCTTTATCGTATTTGCTGTGATTTGGTCTAGGTTAGCTAATGTTTTGAACCAGACAGCAATTAGTAGCAACGGAAATGCCATCGCAAATGGCTGTTTTCAGGTTTGTCTGCAAATTCTGCGCACCTTTGCCCAACGGGACTACTTCCCTCTCTACGGTGGTGTGTTTGCTAACTTTAGCGGCAACTATCTCCAAGATGCCCTGAATTACCTAGATGAACCCCTGCGGCAAGTAGACCGAACCGAGGAGAAAGCCAGGATTCTCACTTTGTTGGGTTATTCCCTTTGGTCCCAAGGAGCCTATGATCGAGCCAATAGCTTCCATCAGCAAGCCTTAGAGATTGCCCGTGAGGCTGGGGATAAACTCTGTGAAATTGCTAATTTCAATCACCTCAGTCGGATTTGTGTCGCGCAAGAGAATTATCCTGATGCGATTAACTATAGTCAACGAGCATTAATACTGGCTCGTCAAGCTGGAGACCGGTTAGGAGAAGCCAATGCTCTGGTGAATTTCGGCTACAGTGAAGTGTTTCAAGCTCAGGATAGCCAACAAGCAGAACTAGAGGTGTATGAGAGTGCTATTCACTATCTAGAACAAGGTCGATTATTGTTAGAACGATTGGGGGATTCTCCAGCAGGGAGTTATGGGGTTGGGCAAAGTCAAGCTTTGTGTTTCAGTAGTTTGGGAATTGCCCATGTCGTGGTCGAGCAGTATCAAAAAGCGATCGCATTTTTAGAACAAGGCTGGCAAGCCGCCCAATTTTCTGGGGATTTGTACTTACAAGGAGTGAATTTGGCCTACCTAGCCCAAGCTTGCTACAGCCAGCAAGATTGGCAGAAAGTGATTTATACCGCTAGTTTAGGAGCCTATCTATTAGAGCAAATTGGGTCTGAGGATTGGCGCAAACCAGCTGGTTTATTAAGTATTTTGCAAGGACAAATGGGGCAAGAAGGCTTCCAAACCCTTTTGGCACAGCAACGGTCAAAAATTATTGCTGTCATTGGCGTAGATGGCTATGACTATATTCCGGAATTGCTAGCAAAATATTTGGATTCAATATAAGTAGCCTGTAGGGTGGGCAAAAACCGTTGCGTTCAAATTACTCTTCTAGATAATATTACTTTGCCCACCCTACTTGAATTTGTAGCTAGCTTGTAGGGTGGGCAAAAACCGTTGCGTTCAAATTACTCTTCTAGATAATATTACTTTGCCCACCCTACTTGAATTGGTATTTTTTTTTACTTTTGACTTCTGACTTCTAACTTCTGACTTGCGCGTAGCGCTATAACATCATGAAACCGACCCTAACTAAGATCCTTCCCAGGTTTGGGAAACAGACAACCCTAGCTTTGACAGTTGTTTCCTTAACTGCTGGCATCGTCTCTAATGTCCAGGCTCAGTCATTGCCATCTGACTTCAAATTTCCCCAACAGTCATTTGGCTTCTTTGTTGATAGTACAAATAGCAGTCAACGGTTCTTTGAGCAAGGAAGGTTTCTGGGTGAAACAGAAATTAAAAATCTGTTCAACAACAACCTTTCCTCAGCAAATCCTATCCTTGAAATTAGTGATGATGTAGTCAATCGAGAAGACCTATTGAAACTGGAAAATCTTCAGCAATTGCTCGATGATGGTGATAGCTTATAGCTGTTGGCGTGAGTGCGTAGGGTGCGTTAGGGATGGGCTAGCCCTGATTTTTCACTTCGTAGCCAAGGTTAGGATAGCCCGTCCCGTAACGCACCGCCAGTGTATAGAAATTTTGTCCTCGATTGCTTCTTTGGGTAGTCCTCGACGACTATCAGCTAAACGATCTTCAAAAATTAAGTGAATTGCATTCTTCAAGCTTTCTTTTGCTTCTTCAACCGTTTATCCTTGACCATTCGCACCAGGAATTTCAGGACAAATCGCCCAATATCCTCCTTCTGTTGCTGCCTCAATGATGGCGGTAAACTCTGCGTTCATACAAATCTCCTTAGATGTTTTATAGCCATTATATCTCCCATAAGGTACAAAGGGATCCCCCTAAATCCCCCTTAATAAGGGGGACTTTGAGTGCGATCGCACTCCCCCCACTTACCACACTCGACCCACTTTCCTGTTTTATCAAACTACCTAGACTATTTAATTTTTTATATCAAATCAGGATAATTATCCTTAATAAAAATCTCCCCATCTCCCTATCTCCCCACCCTCTCCTTAATTATGGATATTCAAGCAGACTTGATATAGCGTTTCTAGGATTTATGAGGTACGCTTCTCAACCTCAAAGTCCCCCTTGATAAGGGGGATTTAGGGGGATCTCTTTGTCCCTCATGGCACATATAATTGCTATATTATTGGCTCTCTCGACGCTAATTCGTTAAAATTTAAGATAGTGGGGCGACCGAAGAAAGGCGCTCATATGAAGTGGAAGGGGTAAGAGCCTTCCACAGTCCAGGGTTCAGGACTGGTTCCCACCCGAAGGGGCACAAGAACGATGGAATCTCAGGAGAAATA
>NZ_JAAHFV010000419.1:0-5175 GCF_010672755.1 Moorena sp. SIO1F2 | reverse complement strand
CGAATGTCAGCAATGGTAAGTTTAAGCCTATTTTCATCTAGTTTAAACTCCTGGAATAATGACTTACCAAAGCGGTCATCTTTCAGATAAGCCAGGATCAGATGCTCAATGGAGATATAATCGTCTTGGTATTCTTTACGATAGGACTCTGCTCGGTCTAGCAAGCTATTCATGCTGCGTCCTAGGTAAACGGAGTCGCTATTACCAGAAACCTTAGGTTGTTTTTTGATAAAGGATTCCGTTGCTTCCCTTACCCCTGGCACAGAGACTTCCGCTTTGTTCAGAATACTGGTAGCGAGTCGATCTTGATCCAGCATCGCCTTCATCAAGTGTTCGGTTTCGATTTGTTGTTGCCGTGCGGCTTTAGCAACATCTTGGGTTTGTGCGATCGCTTCCCAGGCTTTTTCGGTAAACTGGTTAGGGTTACTTGGTTGCATCTCTAATCACTCATTCCTCTAACTGTTCACAATTCTAAAAAACCCAGTGCGATCGCATAGATCGGTCTTCACGTCTTCTTTTTGGGATATTGCCGTCCTCAAAGCCAGGTAATACCAATTCTTAAAAGTAGGACGTAAGCTATCAGCTATCAGCCATTAGCTGATAGCTGATAGCTTAACTTCCGGTTCATAGCTTAACTTCCGGTTAATTGTCTTCCAGTTAATTCTTAAGTGGTTAATCTTAAGTGGTTAATTGCCAATTTTACATTTTCCATTTTCAATCCTTGACTTTTTCAGCAACCTTGGGATTATCTCAATTTTGTTCAATCCAACAAAGCCTCAGCATGATGGCTGATATGGTCTTTTATAAAGGTGGCGATAAAGTAGTAACCATGGTTATAGCCGACCTGGAGACGGAAAGTCAGGGGCTGATCTGCTTTTTCACAAGCCTTCTCAAACACCTCAGGGAGCAACTGCTGCTTCTCGTAAAAGGGGTCAGCGGTGCCTTGGTCAATCAAAATTGTATGGTTATAGTTGGCTGTCAGCACCAGTTCGCTGGCATCGTAAGCTCGCCATTGCTCTTGGTCTGTCCCGAGGTAATTGGTGAATGCCTTCTGACCCCAGGCGCTGCGCATGGGAGCAGCAATGGGAGCAAAAGCAGAAACAGATAGGTACTGCTTGGGGTTCCTTAAGGCACAAATTAATGCGCCATGACCACCCATAGAATGACCAAATATACCTTGTTTCTCAACTTGCGCGGGGAAATTTTGGGCAATTACCTCCGGTAACTCGTGGACAACGTAGCTATACATTTGGTAGTGAGCTGACCAAGGTTCAAGGGTGGCATCTACATAAAAACCGGCACCAGAACCCAAGTCCCACTCATCGTCCTCACCTGCAATTCCTGTATTCCGAGGGCTGGTATCTGGAGCGACCAGCATCAATCCATGCTTAGCAGCAAATCGCTGAGCACCTGATTTTACCATAAAGTTCTCTTCTGTGCAAGTCAGACCTGACAGGTAATATAGAACTGGAACGGATTGGACTTTCGCCTGAGGGGGTTGGTATACGGAAAACCCCATCTGTGTCCTACAATTCTGAGAGTGATGAGTGTAAAAACCTACTGTACCGCCAAAGCAACGGTTTTCTGAGACGAGGCGAAGGTCTGTGGACATGGGGCTGGTTCAAATGGACGTACCATGAAGGCGAATGTAGCTGTCCAGCATTTTAGCGTTTCTTCAGGTATGTTTGCCGAAGCTGCTCTTAACTTTATTAAACTATCGTCTAAATTAACAATTTTCAACTAACTTGCCTGATGGAATTAATTCTTTACAGTAAACCCGGTTGCCATCTTTGTGAGGGATTACTTGAAAAGCTAGAGATGATTGAAGGCTTAAACTTTAAGCTAGAGGTTCGAGACATTACGAGTCGAGAGGATTGGTTCCAATCCTATCAGTATGAGGTGCCAGTACTATGTATTAACCACTGTAGTCAGGAAAAGCTCCTGCCTCGCCCCTCTCCTCGTGCTAGCGTTGAACAATTGCAGCGAATGTTACGGAAATATTTCCCTGTTAGTGAGTCAAAATAGGCGATACATCAGGTTGACGGTTTGACGGTTGACGGTTTGATGGTTGACAGTTGACTGGTGGCTGTGATGATTCGGTAGATCTTATAGTGTCGTTTGGTGCGATAAATATGAAGCTAAGGGAATTATTAGCCAAAATTGCCAATAGTGTGAAAATGCCTAGCTCCGAGGGTCTTGATTTGGTCGTTACAGGCATCTGTACCAATTCCCACGCCTGCCAACCGGGGGATTTATTCATCGGGATGCCAGGCACTAGGGTAGATGGTGGAGAGTTCTGGGAAAGTGCGATCGCATCTGGGGCAGTGGCAGCGATAATTTCTCCCCAAGCGGCTGCCAAACACCCCCCCAAGGAACTTTCACCAGAAACAGGAGTTTGTGTAATTGCCGCCGATGACATGACCACCGTGTCTGCTCAAACTGCAGCAGCCTTCTACGACTACCCAGCACAGCAGCTAAGACTGATTGGAGTCACTGGTACCAATGGCAAAACTACCACTACCCATCTGATTGAATTTCTGCTCGCTCGTAGCTCTAGTCCTATCCCCACAGCACTTTTGGGTACCCTCTATGCCCGTTGGCCAGGTTTTGAGCAAACAGCAAGCTACACTACACCATTTGCTGTTGAATTGCAACAACAGCTCCAGTTAGCGGTCAAAGCAGGTGCGCAAATGGCAGTGATGGAAGTTAGTTCACACGCCTTAGCCCAAGGTCGAATCCAGGGCTGTCCGTTTGAGGTGGCGGTGTTTACCAATCTCACCCAAGACCATTTGGACTACCACCAGAACATGGATGATTACTTCAGCGCTAAAGCTAAGCTGTTTAGTGCTGACTATCTCAAAGGTAGGGCAATTATTAATGCTGATGACTCCTATGGAGAGCGGTTAATCCAACAGTTACCAACTGAGCAAGTCTGGAGCTATAGTATCCAAAACCCATCCGCTGATTTCTGGACGAAGGACTTAAGCTATGAGCCAACAGGGGTTAGAGGAATTATGCATACTCCAGTAGGAGAGGTTAGCTTTAATTCGCCCCTAGTGGGTCAATACAATCTGTCTAACTTGCTCGCAGCAGTAGGAACAGTTTTAGAGCTGGGTTTGGATTTAGAATCAGTAGCAGCAGCCTTGGCTCAATTTCCAGGAGTGCCAGGGCGGATGGAACGGGTGCAAATTCAACCGGAACAGGATATTAGTGTAATTGTCGATTATGCCCACACCCCAGATAGTTTAGAAAACTTACTCAGGGCATCACGACCCTTTATTGAAGGCAAGATGATTTGTGTATTTGGCTGTGGTGGTGATCGCGATCGCACCAAGCGTCCTAAGATGGGGAAAATAGCGGCTGAGTTAGCTGATGTTGCTGTAGTAACTTCGGATAACCCTCGCACCGAAGACCCAGAAAGCATCTTAGATGATGTTTTAGAGGGGATTCCTAAATCAGTGGAACCAATGGTAATTTGCGATCGCGCTACCGCCATTCGGACTGCCATCTTGCAAGCAAAACCGGGGGATGGAGTGTTAATTGCTGGTAAGGGTCACGAAGATTATCAAATTCTGGGTACTGAAAAAATCCACTTCGATGACCGAGAGCAAGCCCGAGATGCTTTGATGAGTAGGCTACAGGTTATAGGTTAGCTGTCCGGTAAAAGAAGCCCCACATCTCAATCCGTAAGGATGAGTGTGGGATGAATTTTACACAGAGTCTTCTGGGATAGGGAAGCGAGCTATCAAACTTCTTATTAATTCAGATGAGGTCATGCCCCGTTTATCTGCTTCTTGCTGTAACTGCCTTTTCTCGAAGTCTGTAATTCTAATCACTAGTTTTTTATCTTGTATTTTAGATTGACACTTGTTAATACACTTGCTATTATATTAATAGGTCGGTAAACAAGATGGCAACTATAAATGAGGACAGCGTACCAGTACAAAATTAAACCAACGAAAGCGCAGAAAGACGTGATAGATAATTGGCTGTCAATGCTCTGCGCCCAGTATAACTATTTGTTAGCAGATCGGTTTAACTGGTACGAAGCAAATCGTTGTCCTGTAAATGCCTGTCCACTTGTCTGTCACCTTCCAGAATTAAGAAATAATCCTAACTATTACAGCCAAAAAAAGACTTTACCAAACCTAAAGAAAGCTCGTCCCTGGTACAAGCAGATTCACTCTCAAGTACTTCAGGATGTTGTCAAGAGAGTAAAGCTGTCTTTTGATCGGTTTATAAAAGGAGACAGTAATGGAAGACGAAGTGGGCGACCTAGATTTAAAAAGCTGCACCGTTACCGTACTTTTACCTATCCTCAAATGAAAGAAGGATGCCTGGAGGGGGATTTAATCAATCTACCTAAAATAGGCAAGGTAAAGGTGGTACTCCATCGCCCTATACCTTCTGGGTTCAAGATAAAAACAGCCTCTATTACCAAAAAGTGTGATGGCTATTATCTGGTTTTATCCTTGGAGGACAAGACAGTCCCCGAAGTTAAACCAGATATCAATCCGAACTCAATAATTGGGATTGATGTTGGCCTTAAGGATTTCTTGACAACTTCTGAAGGTGAAACTGTCGAAATTCCTCAGTACTATCGCGCATGTCAAAAGCGCCTAAAGGTAATCCAAAAACGAGTATCTCGACGTAAAAAGGGAGGTAAGAATAGACTTAAGGCTATTAAGCAACTCGGTAAGCAACACAAAAAGGTAGCAGACAAGCGGAAAGATTTTCACTTCAAGACCGCAAATTATCTGTTATCAAAATACGATGTTGTTGCTCATGAGAAATTAAACGTAAAGGGACTGACTAAGTCCCGATTGGCTAAATCTGTGTTAGATGCGGGCTGGTCAAGCTTCCTTACAATTCTTACAAGCAAAGCCGTTCGCGTAGCGTGGCCTACGGCCTTAAATGCTGGTTTGTTGGCAGTTGCAGTAAGTCCCAATAATACTTCACAGAATTGCTCCAATTGTGGAAAAAAAGTTCCTAAAAAACTGCATATTCGCTGGCATGATTGCCCTCATTGCGGATGCAGTCTTGACCGCGATCATAATGCGGCAATAAATATAAAAAATAGAGCGGCAGGGTTTGAAGTTACCGTAAGATAGTGGAGCCTTAATCAAAAAGTTTTAACCCTTTTATGCATAGCCGACTAACCATAAAGGCTCCACT
>NZ_JAAHFV010000418.1:0-5183 GCF_010672755.1 Moorena sp. SIO1F2 | reverse complement strand
TGGGTCCCTGGGTAGTACTTACAGGGACCCCCTCTCCCCACAAAACTCCAGAGAAACTGGATGTGATTGTCTATCGGGAAAATACAGAAGATATCTACTTGGGTATTGAATGGCCCAAAGGAAGCGAAGTTGCTGAAAAATTGATTACTTTACTCAATCAGGATCTAATCCCAGCGACTCCAGAACATGGCAAAAAACAGATTCCCTTAGATGCTGGTATTGGCATTAAACCCATCAGTAAAACTGGCTCCCAGCGTTTAGTGCGCCGCGCCATCCAACATGCCCTCAGGTTACCTAAGCCTAAGCAGATGGTGACTTTGGTACATAAGGGGAATATTATGAAGTACACCGAAGGCGCGTTCCGGGACTGGGGTTATGAACTTGCAACCACAGAGTTTCGAGCAGAATCTGTAACTGAACGGGAATCTTGGATTCTGAGCAACAAAGAGCAAAATCCTGATATTACCCTGGAAGAGAATGCTCGCGCGATTGAACCGGGTTATGATGCCTTGACCCCAGAAAAACAGGGGAAAGTGATCCAGGAAGTGGAAAATGTCCTTAATTCCATCTGGGACACCCATGGGCAAGGTCAATGGCAAGATAAGGTGATGGTCAATGACCGGATTGCGGACAGCATTTTCCAACAAATCCAGACTCGACCAGCGGAATACTCTATTTTGGCCACGATGAATCTCAATGGTGATTACCTATCCGATGCCGCTGCTGCTATGGTTGGTGGATTAGGTATGGGTCCAGGAGCGAATATTGGTGACACGTGTGCGATTTTTGAAGCCACCCATGGCACAGCTCCCAAACATGCAGGTCTAGACCGGGTAAATCCAGGCTCTGTGATTTTATCAGGAGTGATGATGCTAGAGTATATGGGTTGGCAAGAAGCTGCTGATTTGATTAAGAAGGGGATATCAGATGCGATCGCTAACCGGGAAGTTACTTATGACCTAGCCCGGATGATGACTCCACCCGTAGAACCTCCCCTGAAGTGTTCTGAGTTTGCTGAGGCAATCATTAAATATTTTAGCTAAACCGCGAGAAGCCCCGCACTTTTCCTTCATTGGGTAAGTGTCGTATGGGAAGCGCGGGACAAGGGTCGGAACGTCGAAATGCCAATGTGATATATTAACAATGGTAGGGAAAACAAATTAAGAGCTAATCGCCACCTACCAACTGAAAATAGAACTTTTTTTTGTATTGTTCCGGCGGGTCGGGGCATCCCGGAGACGAAACCTTAGAATAGGGCAGCCTTAATCATAAAGTTTTAACCCTTTACGCATAACCGACTAACCATAAAGGCCAGAGACGCGCGCCTTAGACAGGGTCGCCTTATAACAATAGCCTTAACCCTTTTACCCATAGCCTGCCGACCATAAAGGCGACCCTGTCTTACGGTAACTTCAAACCCTATTCTTGCGGTAACTTCTGACCGTGTCGTTAATAAAGCTTATCGTTCGCGTAGCGTGGCCAAAGGCCTTGTATCCGAACGCGCCCCGCGTCGGGCAAAGCCCGATGGCAATAGCTGGAGTTGGTAAGAAGCCCGCGCTGTCCCGTTAGGGCAGCTTCGGGAGTATGTCACGTCGCCTCAGCTGACTTGGTTCAAGCTTAGACTTTAAGCGACGCTGATTGAAAAACTGATTTTGACTAGTAGACTGGGTAGAAAATTGCCCCAATTTACTTGTTCCTTGCGGTGCTACTGGTCTAAGAGGTGCTGCCGTTGGTACACCGGTAGCTTGCCGGAATGGAGTAGAGTAGGTGTTGGAATTAAGAGGAACTGTAGGTGTTGTCGGAAAAGTTCTATCGTTCCTTGTTCGAGGTAGATTGACTCCAGGATAATTAATTTGTCCTGGAGAAGGAGCTGTTGTGGGTGTGGTCGAGAAAGTCCTGTTGCCGGTTACACCTGGTGTTGTTACCCCAGGATAGGTAATTTGTCCTGGATAGGAGGGAGTCGGTAATGCTTGATTCCCAGTTGCCGTCAACGGTATTCCCCCCCTAGCTTTAATTTCCTGAGTTCCTGAGTTCCGTTGTTCGAGAACTCCCCTGTTTCCATAGGAGATATTTGAAGGCAAGATGTTAGCAGGTAGTTGAGCTTTGCTATTACCGGTAACAGACTTAGCAGCATTAAGCCTATTCAAGGCTTCCTGTAAAGGGCTGACTGGTAACTGTGTTGGATTAGTGTAGAGGGAATTGAGGGAACCCAACCCCAACACAGAATTAGTCTGGTTCAGTGTGCTTGAGGATAAAGATCTCTGATTAACAGAGTTAGGATTGCTCAGTAAGTCACTCCCAGGAACGGGAGGGATATTAAACAAATCGTTTGTAGATGTAGCAAAGGGATTTCTGGCTTTTGAGGACTGCTGAGGTTGGACGTTTGGGGTTAGCAAAGGTGATTTTGCTTGGGAGTTAGCTTTTGTCTGCTGAATAACTTGAGTAAATAACCCTTCTGAATTTTTGGTTTTAGACTTTTTGGCTTTCTTGGTTTGCTGTGGTGGTACTGATATAGCACTTAGGGCTTCGAGCTCTGCTAATAGCACGGCAGAATTATCAATATCAGCTAACCTTGCCGCTAGTTCATCATCTTCAGAAGACAGGGTTGGTTCAACGGTGGGAGTATCAGTTTCAGCCACTTGATTGATCCCAATTGCCCTTAACAATTCTGGATGGTTCCAGTATTCCCGGAGAAACCACAACATTAGGGATAACAAGACAGCTGCTCCCCAAAATGCTGGTCGTCCCAAAGGTTGTAGTTGAGCTTTCCAATAGCGGAGGTAGGCAGGAGGTTGATGACGAGAAGACATAGCAGGTTTCAACGATGTTAAACATTTCAGCTTCGCTGTAACTTGATGCTAGCCTCTAATCAACCGATTCAGGTTTACAATTAGCAATTTACAATTAGCAATTTACAATTAGCAATTTACAATTAGCAACAATAACCACCTGTCTATCTAGCCTACTTATCGCGCAGCTCTATATAACAACAATCCTCCAGCACCTAGTCCAAATAAATTGGGCAACCAGGCTGCCATAACAGGAGAGAAAATGTTAACTAGACCTAGGGCATTGGTGATAAACCCTAATAAGTAGTAAGAAAAAATTACTAAAACACTAATTCCGAAACTGGTTGCTTTACCTGTACGTTGAGGACGAGTTCCCAAGGAAGCTCCCACTAAACCAAAAACTAGACAAACAAAGGGAAAAGAAATTTTTTGTTGAATTCTGATCCTAAGTTTACGAATTTTTTTAGCATTACCACTATGGCGTAATACCTCCAAACGCTCTAGAGACTGAGCAATGTTCATTTCACCATAGTCACGATTTTTTTTTGCCAAATCCAAAGGTGTTCTAGGAAGTTGTAGCTTTTGTTTTTCAAATCTGAGGATATTGCGGTAAGAAGCATCGGGAGATATAATATAGATGGTGCCATCTAGAAAATCCCAGAGATTTTCAGTTGGGTTCCAAACGGCAGATTGAGAGGTAACAATTTGTTCTAGACCGGTCTGAGAAAAGTCTAAAATTGTCAAGCCTCTCATCTGCTTACCATCAAATTGCTCGGCGTAGAACCAACGCTTAATTTTGTTAACTTTTTTGCCATTGGGTAGCTTTACTTTTTGATATTCGGGATAAAAGATGTTCCTTTCCTGAAAGGATGGTCTTTCTTTTTTAAGCGCTTTGTCTAAGGTGATTTTGGACTGGTAGTTAGCCGCAGGAACTACTAATTCATTAAATACAAATGTCAGACTTGTAACGAGCAAACTCACCACTACAGCAGGTATTACGAGTCGGTAGATGCTTACCCCAAAGCTGCGCATGGCAATCAACTCACTATCGCTGCTGAGGCGAGAGTATGCCATCAGAGCAGCTAGGAGCATCGACATTGGTAAAGCATAGGAAATAAACTGGGGTATCTGCAACAGTAGCACTTGAAGTGCAATTCCCAATGGTAGTCCTGCTTCAGTAACTTTGCGAACCAACTCAAATAGGGTTCCAATAGCTACACCCAGTGATGAAAAAGCACCAATACCAAACAGCAGTGGTGGGATTAGCTCAAATACGATGTACCGATCCATCACTGATAAGCCAGGCATTAGTGCAATGATGGACTTGGATTTACCAAATTTCATGATTTGCTAATCACTAAATTAATTTTTAATAGCTTCTGTTATCGTTGAAACCCTGTCCCTAAGTAATACTTACGTACTAAAGGATTATCATAAAGTTCTTCAGCACTTCCGGCAGCCAGGATTTGTCCTTCTCGCATAATGTAGGCGCGGTCAGTAATCGCTAGGGTTTCTCTTACATTGTGGTCAGTCACCAGAATTCCCATTTGGCGATCGCGTAATCGAGCCATAATTTTTTGAATCTCTGAGACAGCAATGGGATCGACACCAGCAAATGGCTCATCCAAGAATAAGAACTTCGGTCCAAGTGAACCAACAGCTAACGCTCTTGCGAGTTCTGTTCGACGTCTCTCTCCTCCAGACACTTGATTACCTAAGGTATTGGCGACTTTTTCCAAACGAAACTCTTGGAGTAAGTAATGCATTCTTAATCGCCACTCACTACGAGGCACACCAGTTTGTTCTAAGACTAATTGAATATTGTCCCGAACACTAAGGTGGCGGAAAATACTAGCTTCCTGAGCCAGGTAACCAATACCTAGCTGGGCTCGCCGATTAATCGGCATGGCAGTGATATCTTGATCATCTAGCCAAACTGTACCCAGATTGGGTTTTTCTAGACCAGTGGCAATGTAGAAGGTTGTAGTTTTACCAGCACCATTAGGACCAAGCAACCCTACAACTTCCCCTTGGGCAACGGAAAGATTAACGCGACTGACAACACTGCGCCTGCCATAGGACTTATGGATATTATCTAATAATATTTTCACAGATAGCACCTTTAATCGGTCATTAGTAAATAGTCCATAATCCTTATATCCTTGGTAATTAACTAATGACCAGGAAATGACCAGAAGTGGTTGCAGGCTATTCTATCAATTAAGATCTAGTTTTTAAGCCATAATGGCTGATGGTAGGGGTTGATCTAGGGCATGTCGTCAGTTAAGCCAGATGACAGAAGCGGCGAGATGAATGGCTCCCAAAAAATTACGAGCAGTTTTATCATAGCGAGTTGCTATTGCCCTGTATTGCTTAAGTTTCTGAAAAAAGTTT
>NZ_JAAHFV010000417.1:0-5183 GCF_010672755.1 Moorena sp. SIO1F2 | reverse complement strand
ACCAGTCTAAAAGCTGTGGAACTCTTAGTCCCATGGCTTTTTGTTTGTTCTCAACTACAAAACCCCCTTAGAGCTTGGAATCATCCCTGCACGACGAGGATCAATTTCCACAGCCATGCGCATTGCTCTGGCAAATGCCTTGAATGTCGCTTCAATAATATGATGTGAATTGATCCCATCTAGTTGGCGGATATGTAGGGTGAGCTGACTATGGTTAACCAGTGCGACAAAAAACTCCCGCACCAGCTGGGTATCATAGGTTCCGACACGCTGGGTAGGAATTTCTAAGCCATAGCTTAAGTGAGGACGCCCAGAAAAATCTAGAGATACCAGAATCAATGCCTCATCTAGGGGAGCCAGGAAATTCCCGAAGCGGAAAATTCCTTTGCGATCGCTTAATGCTTTTGCCAAGGCTTGCCCTAGGGTAATCCCAACATCTTCGTTAGTGTGGTGATCATCAATTTCTAGGTCCCCATTTGCCTGCACCTCCAAGTCAATCAGTCCATGGGAAGAGATTTGATGCAGCATATGGTCTAAAAATGGGATGCCTGTATTAGCGGTGCAGATACCTGTACCATCTAAATTCAGTGACACTTGTACATCAGTTTCCCCAGTAGTACGCCTGACTGAGGCGGTTCGCGCCTTTAACTTAGACTCTTGGGTGTTGAGAATTATCGCTCCGCTCTCGATCTGCGTCGGGTTATCGCTTACTTGCATTACATCTGTGCTCCTGTCTAACTTAGCTTCATCCGCTCAATTGCCTCACAACGAACATGCGCAGCATGAGTGTGAGATCAATTGCGGACAGGGTTTATATCGTTTATACTAGATATAGTAGGGAATATAAATTAAGAGCTAACCGCCACCTACGTGCTTAAAAATAGAACATATAGTATTGTTCCGGCGGGTCGGGGCATCCTGTGTCGTTAATAAAGTAACCCGTGTATCCGTGCGCCATAGCTGGAGTTGGTAAAAAGCCCACACTGAACCGTGCTTGTCAGTGTGGGAGTATGTCACCTACATCCCCATTATTTCGTAACCAGCGTCTACATATAAAACCTGACCAGTGATGCCACTGGCTAAATCACTACACAAGAAGGCAGCTGCTTTACCCACTTCTTCCTGAGTAACAGTGCGGCGCAGTGGTGCTACTTTCTCTACATGATGAATCATATCCATTATCCCCCCAACTGCTGAAGAGGCTAAGGTCCGGATTGGTCCTGCGGAGATAGCATTGACCCGAATCGTTTGGGGTCCGAGTTCTGCTGCGAGGTAACGAACACTCATTTCCAGTGCTGCTTTGGCAACACCCATCACATTATAATTGGGAATTACTTTAACCCCGCCAAGATAGCTGAGGGTGACAATGCTACCCCCATCAGTCATCAAGTGTTTCCAAGCTGCTGTTAGTCGATTGAGGGAGTAACTGCTAATGTCTAAGGCTAGGGAAAACCCCTCACGGGATGTCTGACTAAATTCTCCCGATAGATCTTCTTTATTGGCAAAGGCTAAACAGTGAATCAGGATGTCCAGTTTGCCCCATTGTTTTGCGATCGCATCCGCAATCGCTTCAATTTGGGCATCGTTTCGGACATCACAGGGCATGATAATGCTAGGCGCGAGGGGCTCTACCAGGTCTCGAACTTTTTTCTCATAGCGACCTTTTTCGTCAGGCAAAAAGTTCACACCTAAATTTGCCCCCGCGTTGTGCAACTGTTGGGCGATCCCCCAAGCAATGGAGCGGTTGTTGGCGATGCCAGTGACAAAAGCATTTTTTCCGTTGAGATCGAGCATGGTTTTTAGGTTGAGTCGCGCTATGAGTCAGGGTTGAAGGTTAGTTAGCCATCTATGACAGCCCAGTTATTATATCCCTGAATGCAGCAACGTTGAGTTTTTAAGCTCCATCTCAACTAGTAATAGGTAATTGTGAGCCCAAGTCTGGTCAAGTATTAAATTGTTATAATTTTTATTATAAATTTTCAGTATAAACGTTTATTATCGTTTATAAGCAAGCGTGCCAGGTAATAAAACTACCTCTATCGGCGATCTGCAATCACCCGGAAGCGAAATAGCGACTAACTCCCCAAGTTAATAGGGATGGGTTATGGCAAGTTTGGTGAGGTTACTCACCCGACTAGAACCAGGTAAATGGCTATTGTGCACCCCATACCCGTTCGCTCCACACCCCAAACCGGGTCTCCTGTTTACCCTTCAGGCTTACCCCCTGAGGTCAGCACCAATCATGACCCCTGAGGTTTTTAGTGTTTGGTAGCAATTTTTACAAAAAATTAGCTCAGATTGATATTAAGTAGTGGGAATTGAAACTCACCGGCCTGTTCGCGTTTCGCCTACGGCGAAACGCGAACGGCTTTGCCAAAAGGCGCGGGGATTCCTAGATCTACGAGCCGCCGTAAACCGCCGAGTTCCTATTTTTGACGCCGCCAAAAACAAGACAATACAAAACCCGCAAATCCGTGAAAACACCAAATTCCCAGTCAATTCACGACAGACCTAGAGGGCAGTTCTCCTTAGGCGTTCAAGTACTTGTTGGAAGTGCCTTAAAAGTCCGTTTCCCTTCCTTTTCCTCAAGTTCCGGTGTGCCCCACCGTACTTTGTTTTATCTCAAAGGTTATTCTTCTAGGTTCACACGCCAACTGTTGATTGACGATTGGGTTTTTAAAGAGGACTTTCCCAGAGACGAAACCTTAGTAGAGTGGAGCCTTACTACAAAACCTTTTCCCTATGCTGCATAACCTGCCGACTATAAAGGCTCCACTCTACTTACGGTAACTTCAAGCCCTCTAGGCATTACTTCTTTATGGGCAATCAATTGCGGATCTCTCTTCCGGTTGAGCCAACGGTTTCTCAGCCTGTACCTATCTAGATTATACACCAAACAGACGTGGATTTTCAGAAAGCCGTCCTAGAAGGACGGGGTTTTAAACCCAATATTTTTGATAAATTTGTCGATTCCACGATGATTGGTACTAATCGCCGCTTCTCCCCCCAGGGGTTAAGTAAGAATCAAGCCAAGAGCTTGCTAAAATATAGACTAGCAGTTAATACTGTTGGCCTGTTGGCAAATTAGCTCAAAACTTGCCCGGTGCGCTTTCCGTAGACAAATTAAATTCGCCACGGGTCGCACCGCCGAAATTGATGGGCAAGGGGAATTGGAAACGGTTGTAGCAGTTCACAATAAACTAAAGAAAACTGTTTAAAATCCGCTAAAATAGCCTAAATATACCAGATTAATGAGCTAATCCGTGGCTTAACATCCCCGGAAGTCTCTTAAATGTAAATAGATAGGGGCATTTGTACAAAGAAATAGATATGGATAGGGTTGTGACGCAGGATACACCACTAGCGGCTGTGTTTCGTCAGATTGGTAGAGGAGCGTTTCCACCAGTCGTAGAAACCTATGAGCGAGGTAAGACGATTTTCTTCCCAGGAGATCCAGCTGAACGGGTTTACTTTTTGCTAAAAGGTGCTGTAAAACTTTCTAGAGTATACGAAGTAGGGGAAGAAATTACTGTAGCACTGCTGCGAGAAAATACGGTTTTCGGTGTTCTATCCCTGATTACTGGTCACCAATCTGATCGGTTCTACCATGCAGTTGCCTTTACAACTGTAGAGTTACTCTCTTCCCCGATTGACCAGGTCGAAAAAGCACTGAAGGAAAACCCGGAATTATCAATGTTGATGTTACGGGGGCTATCGTCTCGGATATTACAGACGGAAATGATGATCGAAACCCTAGCTCATCGGGATATGGAGTCTCGATTGGTGAGTTTTCTATTAATTCTCTGCCGTGACTTTGGGATACCCTGTGGCGATGGCATTACCATTGAACTGAAGTTGTCCCATCAAGCGATCGCAGAAGCTATCGGTTCGACTCGGGTGACTGTCACCCGTCTACTGGGAGACCTACGGGAAAAAGAAATGATTTCGATTCACAAGAAAAAAATTACTGTCCACAAGCCAGTGGTTTTGAGTCAGCAATTTACTTGAAAATTAGTGATTGCAACAACAATAAACCTGATTGCGACCATTAGATTTAGCAATCCGTAGGTTCTCGTCAGCAGATCGCAGTAGGCTTTCCCCTCTATGGTCGTCCGTATGGTTAAGGGAAGCAACACCCAAGCTAATGGTAATTCCGAGCACCAATCTTCCATCAATCTGAAACGGTTGATCGCTAATAATATGTCGCACTCGATTAGCCACTGCTAGGGCTTCTTCACAGTCAGTGTGACTAAGAATGATCACAAACTCTTCTCCACCATAGCGAAAGAGGGAATCTTGAATTCGTAGGTTATGTTTGAGACGACTTGCCAGTAGCTTGAGAGCGCGATCGCCTACCGGATGTCCGTAGTTGTCGTTGATGGACTTGAAATAGTCTACATCTAGGATAATCAGACTCAGGGGCGTTGATTGACTAAAGGCATTTTCGACTTGTCGGGGTAACTCCCATTCCATTGCCCGACGATTGCTCAATTCTGTCAAGGGATCAACCAATGCTATCCTAGATAGGAAATCATTAGTGTGCATTGCTTGCCGGTATAGTCGCACTCCTCGTAACCCTGCCTGAATTTGTGCCTTAAGCAACCGATTTTCTGCTACAGCTATGGCTGAGTCTTGATTACTGATTGAACTGATCCGTAAGTAGGCATCTGCACCGTTTTCTAGGGCTTGAGCACATTCTCTTAACTCCCAGTTTGGGTCTCGGCCCATTTTTGTAATCGCTATTTCGGGCAAGTCATTGATCAAAATGCAGTATATCCAACCGAGCAGCTTTTGTTCTTTAATATGACGACATATTTGTAAACTAGCCACCTGGGTTGCCTGCAAAATTAAAATAGCGGGTTGTCTAGTCTTGATGAGTTGTATGACATCATCAAGTTCCCAAGATACCTCGACAGTGCTAGACCTTATATAGCAAGTCCGCTTCACAAATGCAGTGATAAACTGTTTATTTCCTACTACTAATATAGAAGTATCGTTTTTATTTATAGTTAGCTCTACAGAGCTAATACATTCACCAGCAATTAATAATCTTAACACTGCTACTTCTTCAAGAAAGTATTAGCTAATACGTTTGGCTCTAAATTCACCAGTCTATGGGATTGGCTATGGGAGAAATTTATCTAGTTATCTAGAATCTATCTATCCCATAGCCAATCCCATAG
>NZ_JAAHFV010000416.1:0-5289 GCF_010672755.1 Moorena sp. SIO1F2 | reverse complement strand
AAGTCCAAAAATTGGGAATTTTAGACTTATATCTGATTTTTTGGGTCAATTACCCTGTTAGTGAGGATTGGACTGACTAATACTGGGGTATTGGCTTGAGGCGGTGACAGATTGGCTATACTGACAGATTGGCTATACTGATTAGTGAGTCAGGGCTTAGGCAACAAATCTATGATACGTTTGGTAAATAAAATTGGGGGTAAAGCCCCTCAGAGAAATCAATGACTGAGGTAGTAGAGTTCAACCGATTAAACTATCAGTAGCAACTCAAACCGTGAAGATTCAAACTTTTCTTCAACCCATTGACCGTACTGCTGGGGTAGTCATAGTTATACTGAGTCTACTGATTGGTATATTACTGTGGACTGGCGATCGCACTGCCCCCAGGGTACGGGAATTTTCCTGGCAAGATAAACAAATCGGTGCGGAGGATAAAGCATTTATCCTAACCTTCAGCCGTCCTATGGATCAGACTAGTGTGGAAGCGAATCTGAACATTGTTCCACCAATCCCGGGCAAAATTAGCTGGGCTGGACGCAAAATGGCTTATACTCCGCTGCTCCCTTTACCCTATGGCACCGAGTATCAATTCCAGCTCACTGGGGCAGTAGAGCAATTCGCTAAGCCTGGCAATAAGACTGCCATCGAACCGTTTAAGGCATCCTTCCGTACCCGTGACCGAGCCTTTGCCTATGTGGGTGTTAAAGCAGAAGAACAGGGGCGATTAATTTTCTATAATCTCACTCGCCAACAAAAAACTATCTTAACGCCTCCAGATTTGCTGGTTATGGACTTTAAGTTCTATCCTGATGGCAGCCGAATTCTTTTCTCTGCTGTTAGAAGTCAGAATAAAGAACAGGACTTGCTCTCTGCAAAATTATATACTGTGACCACGGGCATATCTACTCGTGCCCCAGCTCAAGAGACCGTATCCTCAGACTCTGGTGGTAAAGTTGAGCTGGTTCTCGATAGCAAAGACTACCAGAATCTGAAGTTTGATTTGTCTGCTGATGGTAAAACGATTGTGGTACAGCGGGTCAGTCGCAGTAATCCTTCGGAATTTGGGCTGTGGACCATACAAACTGGTACTAAACCGAAACCATTAGACCATGAACCAGGAGGAGATTTTATAATTACTCCTGATAGCAACGCTATTGCGATGGCTCAAGGTCAGGGAGTGGGCATTTTACCCTTGACACCAAATGCTCAACCCCTAGACTTTTTACCGAAGTTTGGCATGGTTCTAAACTTTGCTAAGGATGGTTCAGCAGCAGTGATGGTGAAGTTTAATAGTGACTATACGCGATCGCTATTTTTAGTCAAAAACCAGGGCTCTGAGCAAGAGATACTGCGCACCACTGGTTCTGTCCATAGTTGTGAATTCTCGGCGCAAAACCATATTCTCTATTGTCTGCTCAGCCAACTCATTGCTGGGGAAGAATTCAAAGAAGAACCTTTCCTAGCAGCGATTAGCCTTAAACCTAATGACAAGAATGAGTATACCTTAAAGCGCTTGGTACTTTTACCGGAGCAACAGGAAGTTCATATGAGTTTGTCCCCAGATGACTTAGGTATACTCTTTGATCAAATAGTCCCTGAACGGTCATCTGATGAAGGTTTGATCACTGATGAAGGACAAATAATTGCCAATGCTAGACTCTGGCTATTACCTTTAGTGGATGATACATCTTCAGATACTCCAGTGAAGCTGGAAGCGGAACCACTCCTAACTGGATTTAATGCTCGTTGGCTACCTTGAAGGGTTGAAGGTTGAAGGTTTTTTGGTTGAAGGTTTTTTGGTTGAAGGTTAGCTGGTTAAAGGTTTTTTGGTTGAAGGTTAGCTGGTTGAAGGTTATCAGGTTGAAGGTTATCAGGTTGGACGGTTGCAGGTTGAACGCGATCGCGTGGCCAATAGGCCAAGGTTAGCTGGTTGTAAGCATTCAGCCTTCAGCGGTCAGCTGTCAGCAGATGAATAGCACTAACCTTAATTGGTAGTGCTATAACCTTAAACCTGTCGCCTTAAACCATCAAACCTTAAACCTGTAACCAAACAACCTTCAAACCAAACAACCTTCAACCTTCAAACCAAACAACCTTCAACCTTCAAACCAAACAACCTTCAACCTTCAAACCAAACAACCTTCAACCTTCAAACCAAACAACCTTCAACCTTCAAACCTTCAACCTTCAACATTAAAACCTTCAACATTAAAACCTTCAACCTGTAACCTTAAAGTAAAAGATTATGGAAATTAATCAGTGTCTTCATGTTGCTGTTTTAGTTTCTGATTTGGAAAAGGCAGAGGATTTTTACGGTAAGATTATGGGATTATCTAAAGTTGAACGAGAGCTGAGATTTCCTGGTGCTTGGTATCAGGTTGGTCAATTCCAAATTCACTTGATGGTTAATCCTAATGCTAAAGTTGACCTAAAAAATCCTGAAAAATGGGGTCGTAATCCCCACATTGCCTTTAGTGTCGTAAATTTAGATGAAGCGAAGGAATGTCTACAAGCTCATGGTTACCCGATTCAATTGAGCTCGTCTGGTCGTGCGGCATTATTTACCCAAGATCCAGATGGTAATATTATTGAGATTAGTCAGATTAGTCAGATTAGCACTTAGGGGTTTAAGGTAGGGCTCGGGAAAATAGATGAAAACCATTGCCTACCTGTACAGCAATCCCCTACTTGACCCAGTGCCTGACCCAGCAGTTTGGGGTTTGGAGGTGGATCAGGTCTATCTAGATTTGGGAGGACGTCAGCAGTGGCAGCAGTTAGTTGCGGATTGCCAAGCTCAACCCCCTGATTACTTGCTAATTCGTCGTCTGGAAGAACTGGGAGAGTGTTTAGCTGAAATTAGCGATCGCATTACCCAAATTGAAACCCTCGGTATTTGTTTGATTGCCACAGAGCAATCTTACAATTCTGCTCAGCTAACGGATGCTACCAACTACACTACGATTCGCGCTAGTTTACTGAAGCTCTTACACGAAATCCAGCAGGAAGTCAACAGCCGCCGCCTTCGGCAAGGGCACGCTCGTAATCGCCTCAAAGCCTTACCCCCACCAGGAAAAGCCCCCTATGGCTATCGGCGGGGCAAAGACCGCTATCTAATTGACCGCAGTACGGCACCGGTGGTTAAGGATTTTTTTGAACAGTTTCTGCTTTATGGTTCCTTGCGGGGTGCAGTACGGTATTTAGAGCAAAAATATGGTAAACGGATTTCCGTGACTACCGGGCGTCGTTGGCTAACAAATCCGGTTTATCGGGGAGACCTTGGCTATCAAAAAAATGGTGAGGTTATTTCCGATACCCATAGTGCTATTTTGAATCGGGAAGAAGCGGCACAAATTGACCGACTGCTCAGGCGCAACCGACAATTACCTCCTCGAACCGCTAGTGCTCCCCGTTCTTTGGCCGGGTTGGTGGTTTGTCAGGAATGTCAGTCGGGGATGACCGTTGTTAGTGTTACTCAATATCGTAAAAACAAACAATATCTCTACCTACGTCCGATCAATTGTCCTAAGCATCCCAAATGCCGTGCTCTTAGTTATGAACAGGTCTTGGAGCAGACTATTCAACTGATCTGTCAGGAATTACCCCGTGCTGTTGCTGCTATGAATGCTCCCAGCTTGGATGGGGTCAAGGAATCCCTTCAGGGTAAAATTACTCAAAAAAAAGATAATTTAGAGCAGCTAACCCTGTTAACGTCTAGTGGGGTGCTTGATCAAGAAACTGCTGATTTACGAGCATACAAACTACGGACAGAAATTTCCCAATTGCAGCAGCAGCTAGCTGCTTTGCCGCCAGTGAATTTAAAAGCGATCGCTCAGACAGTATCCATTCCTCAATTCTGGATTGATTTATCAGAATCAGAGCGTCGGTTTTACTTTCGGGAGTTTATTCAAAAAATTATCATCCTGCGTCAGGTAAAAGAATTGCAGCTGCAACTTGTGTTTATTTTTTAAGTAAGCTATCAGCTATCAGCTATCAGCTATCAGCTATCAGCTAATGCGCACGCTACTTGAGGTGCTATCAGCTATCAGCCATTTGCCACCGACACATTACTCCTACTTTAAGCAATGCCCTTTGGCGAGGCATCCTGTAAAGTTATCCAAAGATAAATTACATTAGCTCTCACAACGCTAGTGCTGCCCAGTTATTTTTGTAAAATTAAATACAGAAAATAGTTAAAGTTTACCCATTGTCTGGGAAGATTTTGGCTCGAAGCAGTCTCAGCTAGGGTAGACGGGAATTTTTTTACCTTGATGAGAGAACCATGAAACTTTTAGAACCGCAGACCCAAACCCCGACTTGGAACAGCTCCCCTAATCCCAACTTAGATCAGTCCCAGGAACCGTTCCAACCTGGGACTTGGGTACGTCTGTTAGAGCTACCTAATCCCTATAGCTTTGATGAAGCGCTACTGCTTTGCCAGATTTCACAAGACCAGTGGGTATCCTGGATTCCTGATCATGGCGAAGCAACCCTACATATCAGTCAATTTTTCTGAGTTTTTACTAGAAACACAGCCCTTGGAGGCAAAAGGCTTGCAGGCACAATAATCGATTAGCCACCGCTAACAGGAGGAATCAGAACCACTTCATCCCCATCTTGCAAGGGGGTATCGGGGGGAACGAATTGGAGATTGATGCCAAAGCGCGTCACTTCACGCCATTGCTCCAGCTCTGGGTGTTCACTCAGTAAACGGTCTAGCACGGCTGATACTGATGTTTGAGGGGGAAATCCTAACTGGAGTTCTGGCAAGCCATAGGTTTCTTGATAGGCAGCAAAAAGCTTGACTGTAATAGTAATTGATGATTCAGACATAGATTAATTTGTTATTGAGCTCGATAATTGCTATGAATTTGCTATTTTTTTGTGTGAAATGCTGTTTTATTATCTTCTCCCTGACGAGACTCAGATCCAAAAACTTGACCAATAAGATCAAAGAAAATCCAATAATATAGATGCACCCTGAGGATCAAAGCAGTATGTACCCTAATTCGGGAGTATTATAAAACCTAAGTGGCATTTTTGACCAAAATAATGGGTCTCAAGCCTTGCCCTTCTAGGGCGACTTTTCCAGAATTTATTAGAAAAAGGTGTATAATATATTAAGTGTGTAGCCTAGCACAGGTAGGATTCGTCGGTACTACCTCAATTAATAACGACGTAAAGCGATGCTAGTACACGAGGCGCGAAAAACCTCTAAAACGCATGGATCTTAACAGATACCGAAAACCAGTAAAGTAGCAAATTCAAAATATATAACGTACCGTGGGGCAC
>NZ_JAAHFV010000415.1:0-5350 GCF_010672755.1 Moorena sp. SIO1F2 | reverse complement strand
TATTGTGGTGTTGAACAGCAGCACAATTAGATTTTAATTATCCATTAACTATTATTTATTACCCATTATATATCACCTATTACCTATTAACTATTACCTATTAACTATTAACAGACACTCATTATTAGTATTAATTAACAGACGACAACGCATCCACTAAAGCCGCTGAGCGAATTGAGCGACCAAAGTGATACTGAGCGTAGTCTCTTAAAATTCGCTCCAACTTCACCCATAGTGAATCTACAGACTCAGCCGCCTTCCACCCTCCCAATTGGTCTTTTAATAGTGTACTCAGCTGAGGTAATTCAGCAGCTGCCAGTTGTTGAAGCAGAGTTAACTCCAGAGCATTCAGCTTATGATTTACTCGTGGAGGAGGGGGTAGGATGACATCAGTATCAGGGTTGTCAATGGTTTCAGTCAAGGTCTGTTCTTGATTCGGAATAGTTTGATTAGGTAAATGGTTCCGATTGGACTGATTACTGACTAAACTAATAGTTCCACCAGCTTCTACACTAAAACCAACCCGCCAATTCGGGTCAGTTAAATCTGGTCTTAAACTGTGTTGTGTGATACAACACAATTGTACTTGAGGTGCAATTCCGGCCAGGGCAAGCAGGTGAAAGACACCATGGGACAAATGAGCTAACACTAAAGACAACCCTGAGGGATTAGCCGTAATTTTAGGTAACTGCTCAAGACGCCGTAGATGTTCATTAAGTAGTTCGTAGAGTTCTTCCTGAGGCTGCTCACTCAAAGCATGACAGAGAACTAATTCTGCCAGATACTGGCTAGCTGCCAGTTTACTGAGCTCCTGACTCAATCCTCGGTAAGATTCGGTAGTTTCTGCTTGGATAATTTTATCTAGCGATCGCCCTTTTGCCAGCAGTAGTTGATTGACCACAAACAAACCACTCCTACCACCTAACTTCGATTTCTGCTTCCTTGCCCCTGGTGCCACTACCCGAATCAGACCCAACTCCCTAGTTAAAATTGTCACCAACCTGTCCGCTTCCCCCAGCGGTATACTTTTCAGATTAATTCCAGTGGCTTTGTAGGTTTGACTCATTAGTCATTATTACTTGCTAATTTTTAAGTTTAATTCTTAATTTTTAATTTTTAATTTTTAATTCTTAATTTTTAATTCTTAATTTTTAATTCTTAATTCTTAATTTCCAGGTTATCCCGTTGTCGCAGCAAGTCAGGACCACGGGAGGTGCCTAATCTAGTTGCTCCAGCAATGACTAAATCGAAAGCTTGCTCGATGGTTCGGATACCTCCTGATGCCTTGATTCCAACTTGTCCCTTAGTCACTTTTTTCAACAATCGGACATCATCAACTGTGGCACCACCATTCCAGCCAGTGCTGGTTTTGATAAATTGCGCCCCAGCATCCATACAGATTTCCGCAGCAAGACGTTTTTCCGTATCACTCAGCACAGTAGTTTCCAAGATTACTTTGACAGTTTTACCCGTTTCTTCACAGATTTGGGCAATTTCTTGGTAAAGTTCCTCTGTTTTACCCACTTTCAAAGCACCGAGGTGAATCATTACATCTAGCTCTGTCGCTCCATTTTCCACTGCCTCTTGGGCTTCATAAAGCTTAGCAGTGGGTGTTGTAGCACCGATCGGAAAACCAATGACAGTACAAACCTTTGGTACTCTACTGTGGAGGAGTTCAGCCGCTTGTTTAACGTAAACTGGCGGGACACACACTGTAGCAAACTTATATTGGTCTGCCTCTTGACACCATTTTTCCACCTGCTCTGGTGTAGCCGTGGGAATAAGCAGGGCATGGTCGATTAGGGGAGCAATATCAATGTCTGGATAGTCTATATCCATCGCTAGGCTTTATTTGAGACTCCTATATCATTATTTATCAAAATTTATCAAAAAATTAAGATACTTAAGGAAAAATCAACCGTAAGTATTCAGCGGTCAGCGGTCAGCCGTTGGCCAAGACCACGCTACGCGGCTGATAGCTGATAGCACCATCTGTAACGGATAAGCTGATATCTGAATCCTGAATGCTGATAGCTGAATGCTTACAATCAACCAAAGCACAACTCTAACAGTTAACCGTCAACGGTCAACTGTCCCCAACCTGATTCAACCGTCCCTTCTTGATGCAGCATTGCTGCATGCCTAACAAGGCTGCTGTCACCCCGTCAGATTAAAAACTTATCCGTTGCTTCGAGCAAAGCACTGCGGATACCTGGTTCTGCCATGGAATGACCGGCATCAGGTACCACAATCAACTCAGCTTCTGGCCAAGCCCGATGTAATTCCCAAGCTGATACCATCGGACAAACCACATCATAGCGTCCTTGGACAATCACTCCAGGGATAGATTTAATCCGATCTACATTCCTCAGTAACTGGTCTTCTCGTTCAAAAAAGCCTTTATTGACAAAGTAATGACACTCAATTCTGGCAAAGGCATCAGCAAATTCACCCTCACCAAACTTTTGGATTAGGGTTGGGTCTTGGAAGAGTTTACTAGTACTTGCTTCCCAAATTGACCAAGCCCGAGCTGCTGAATTGCGGGTTTGAGGATCCGGACTGGTCAACCGTCGATAGTAAGCAGAAATTAGATCATGGCGTTCTGCTTCTGGAATCGGCTTGATATAGTCTTCCCAAGCATCAGGAAAAATATAGCTTGTTCCCTCCTGATAGAACCAACGAATTTCCTTTTGCCTGAGCATAAAAATGCCGCGCAATATCAGTCCTAGACAGCGTTCAGGATGGGTTTGACTATAGGCTAAAGACAGAGTACTACCCCAACTACCCCCAAAAACTACCCACTGCTCAATACCCAGTTTTACTCGCAGTTTTTCGATATCACTAACTAAATCCCAGGTAGTGTTCTGCTCAAGTTCAGCATGGGGGATACTTTTACCACAACCCCGTTGATCAAACATCACAATTCGCCATTTCTGTGGGTCAAAGTATTGGCGATAAACCGGTTGGCTACCACCTCCTGGTCCTCCGTGTAACACCACTACTGGCTGACCTTGTGGGTTACCCGACTCTTCAAAATAAATGGTGTGTAGGTTAGAAACTGTTAGGGTTTGCTGGTTGTAAGGTTCGATGGGGGGATAGAGTTCTCGCATAGTTGTGCCTTGGGGTTACAGTTACGATTACATAAAGTACATACAAAAGCAATGATCTCCAAACCTCTATGGTGAAAGTAATATGCTATTAATCCGGCTTAGCTGAGTGTTAGCTGTTCACAGTCAACCGTCAACCGTCAACCGTCAACCATCAAATGATCAAAGAGTTTCTCAAGCGGAACAAATCCCTTCATCGCAGGGTTAAGCTCTATAAGCGTAGACAGCGCATTATTCGAGATCAGCCAAGGTGGGATTTGGTCTTGAAAGGGTCTCTAAACCAATGGCAAAATGCCCTAAAGGCTGCCCAAACTGGCACTAAGATTCTGGTAGCTACTAGTGTGGGTGGGGAAATTCATTCCATCACTTTAGAAAGTCTACTAGCAGTAGGGTTAACCCTCAGGGGTGCTCAAGTTCACATTTTGCTCTGTGATGGTATTTTACCAGCTTGTTTTTGGTGTGATGTCAGTTTTTATCCCAAACAGGACTTGTTTGTAAACTATGGTCCTAAACGTGACTTGTGTAACGACTGCTTTCCCCTAGCCGATGGGATCTATAAGCCCCTAGGATTAACTATCCATCGCTACAGTGACTTTCTCACAGATACAGATTACCAACAGGCCAAGGATATAGCTAGCAGTCTCACCATTGCTGAAATTGAAAAGTACACCCTAAATGGGGTAGCTGTGGGGGAACACGCTTTAGCAGGAGCTCTGCGATTTTATGCTCGTGCTTCCCTGGAAGGGGAACCCAATGCTGAGCCGATTCTCAAGCGTTACTTCCAAGCGGCAATCCTGACCACTTGGGCGACCCGTCGGCTGCTGCAAACCGTTAAGGTTGAGTGTGCTGTATTTAACCATGGGATTTATGTTCCTCAGGGGTTGACTGGTGAAGTAGCCCGTCAAGAAGGGGTGCGGGTGGTCAACTGGAATCCTGCTTATCGCAAACAGTGCTTTATCTTTAGTCACCATGAAACCTATCATCACCAGCTGATGTGGGAGCCAGTAAGTAATTGGGAAACTATACCGTGGACTTCCCAGATGGAACAGCAGTTGATGGACTATTTGAAAAGTCGCTGGCAAGGAACTCAGGATTGGATTTGGTTCCATGAAAGTCCTCAATTTGACCTGACCAAAATTACTGATGCGGTAGGAGTAGACTTTTCTCGTCCTTGTATTGGGTTACTGACTAATGTGATGTGGGATGCTCAACTCCATTACCCAGTTAATGCTTTTCCTAATATGCTGGAATGGGTATTGACAACTATTCGGTATTTTGCTATAAGACCAGAGTTACAGTTGTTAATTCGGATCCACCCAGCAGAAATTCGAGGGACTTTGCGATCGCGTCAACCCTTGTTTGAAGAAATTCGTCAGGTTTTCCCCACTCTCCCTCCAAATGTGTTTGTGATTCCCCCAGAAAGTCCCGTTAGCACCTATGCTGCTATCCTCCAATGTAATGCTGCTCTAATCTACGGCACTAAAATGGGTGTAGAGTTGACTAGCATGGGCATACCTGTAATTGTTGCAGGAGAAGCGTGGATTCGTAATAAAGGCATCACTATGGATGCCAGTTCTGTAGAGGAGTATGTTCAGTATTTAGATCAGTTACCCCTAGGGGATGGCTTACCTGAGGCAATCATAAAACGAGCAAGAAAGTATGCCTATCACTTTTTCTTCCGCCGCATGATTCCTCTAGAGATGACCACCGAAGCTAGTAATCCATCGGAATTTAAACTTCAGGTATCTGATGTCAATGAATTAATTCCTGGTAAAAGTAAAGGATTAGATGTTATCTGTGACGGCATCTTGACCGGAACAGAGTTTATATATACTAATTAGTTAATTACCAAGTACAAATTATAATTATACTTGGTAATTAACTAATGATTACACTATGATCAAAATTGCTGTTGATGCTACACCAATCCGCCATAGGTTAAGTGGCATTGGGATGTATGCCTTAAATTTAATTCAGGCACTCCATAAGCTACAAGGTCAGGAAGACTTTCAGTTAAGCCTCGCCTATCAACCAAGTGTAAGAAAATGGTTATCTCGTGATTGGTCATTTCTTGAAGTGCTAACTAGGCATTTAGAGATTCAAAATCTAGAGATTAAAACTATACCGTTACCGGTTACCCTCTCTAGTTTACTAGCTACTATACCTAATCCCATCTTACCTTATTGTGAGCAAGCTTTTTTGACAGGGATAAACGACATGGTCAGTACCATGGACGATATCAG
>NZ_JAAHFV010000414.1:0-5365 GCF_010672755.1 Moorena sp. SIO1F2 | reverse complement strand
TTTATTAGTTTCTCTAGCCACATGGACGACTAAAGCCATCTGGCATCCATTATCCCAGGTGATTTTTTTAACTCGATTGACTCCTTTTATGTCCCTAGGAGCATCTCTATAAGAATGTTGTATTCTTCCTAAAATCTCTTCCCATGGATGCCAGTTTGCTTGCTCGGCCTCACGAAAGTCATTGCGCAACCAATAGTTCAATTTTATTGGCTTCTGAGCAAGTTCAGTCTGCCAGATATTGAGCACTGATGTTTCAGGTTCTACCTTAAGCTCATCAATTGGCTCAGAAAGATGAAAGGAGTCTTCTAATGGCTGACGATCTAACACTTGTTCCACTGACAAAACTGGAAAAGTAGAGCCCATAGAATTTAATTGTTGAGCATTTAAGGTTACAAAGGCTTCCACATTATTAGCGATTGCATAAACCAACTCTTCAGCAACTTCAAAACCTGTAAGCTCTATAAGGTTGTAAAATTGCTCTTTCTCCAAGATGGTGTAATCGACAGAGCATTCCTTGAGAATTCCCATTACCATAGATAATATTTCTCTAGCATCTTTTTCCCCCCTCAGGATTTTGGCGTAATAAAACAATTTAGCTACAGTCGCTTTGGCAACATAGCCCTCCATGCGCTGGGATTCAATAATTTCCAACAACTTTAGCGTCTGTTCTGAAAACGACTCTTGCTCGATCAGGAGACACATCAAGACGCTTAAACCGACCAAAACCCTCATAATTGAACATCAATAGCAGTTCTCAAATGAACACACCCAGTGAATCTTGGTGACAGCAACAGCTGATTCTCAACTTACCCCCTAATCACGGATGGGGGCTATTGAGATCAAAACCGCTGTATGCATTTTGTGACTAAATTTCCTAGTCCCTGAATTTAGAGTCTTTCGGAATCTCGGGGTTGACTGAAGACTTTTCACCTTTTACTAGCTTACGCAATCGCGCTGATTTAGACCCTTTTGATACAGAAGACCGAGGTTTACGGCTGCTTGGCTCCTGATCCAGTACCTGGTTTAGATTCTCGTTCATCTCCAGGAATAACTCTTGCAATTCATCCAGACGCCTCTCTACATTGGAGTCTGTCTTAGGTACCGGGGAACCTCCCAGGGATTGACTAACTCCTTGAATGGCAAGTGCGAGATCAGTAACATTGGTTTGTTTTCTGAGGTTCTCAACGGAGGCTTCTACTACTGTTAAACGTTCTTCTACTGAGTCATCGGTTTCCAAACCCTGTCTCAGCAGTCTGTTGATTAACTCTGTCACTGAAATGCCCATCTCCTCAGCGCGCTCTTTGAGGGCTTGTGCTAGGTCTTCAGATAGTCTGAAGCTAACGAGTTTCCTAGACATAACAATTTATTCACATTAACTAGTGATATACGTATTATAGCTTTTTTGGAGGCTAGTGATATACGTATTATAGCTGCTTGCTGATCAGTAATTACTATAATATGGTTCCTCTAACCCAGTTAATATAGGGATTTAAGCTATTTTCAAAAAGATATCCCCGACGTCAGCCTGTCTGCTAGTGGGCAAATATGATATACGTATGATATACAAAAGTTATACATAATTGGAGGTGCCCAGATGAAGCGTCTAAGAGACTTTTTCAGAAAAGCGAGAACTCCGATAGCGGTAGTAAGCGCAATACTTGTCGGAGCTAACGCTGGGATTGGGATTTGGCAAAATTTAGATTTAAACAGTCAAATCCAGGAGATTATCAACAAAACCTGGGATCATAGTGAGTCTTCTGCTGAGACAAGCAGGAAAGATACGGACCTTCCTGAAGATCTACCTCCTAAACTCTGAAGAAGCTACGGAAATCTGTGACTTGCCCACCCAGTGGCAAAGGGAATGGGTCGATTTGGGTGCATCTCTAGCTATGGTTCCTGTTTTAGGCAACCAACTGAGTTGGGACTTAGAAATTGTTGAAGTCCCGTTAGGTATAGTAATGTGAATAATTTAGACAAAGAGCTCGAGGTCGCATTACCGATCAACGTCTTGCTGTTACCGTAAGAAGTTGGTTTAAGCTGGTTGACTCAAGGCTTCCGTTAGATAATCTGCCGCTGCTTCCACTAATGCGATCGCATTTTCATAAATCATGCGAGTTGGTCCAATAATTCCCACACTTCCCACCGGCACTTGGTCTTGCTGATAGTTAGCAGATACCAAGGTACAGCCACGCATCGGTTCCAAGGAATTCTCCGCACCAATCCTAATATTCACACGAGAGTTAACTTCACACTCTTCCGGTACTTTAAAGATTACTGACCACAGTTGCTCCTGTTCCTCTTCCAACAGATGTAGCAAACCTAGAGTCTGGTCGATTTCCGAAAATTCTGGTTGACGCAACACCTCTGAGATGCCACGAATCATAATCGGGCTGGACTTAGGTGCTACAGTGCGGCGGGTCAACTCAGCTAATAAATTGCTGAAAAAATCCGCATAGCGGACAAATTCTCGGTCTAATTCACCCCAATCTAATTTCTCCAATTCCCTGAGAGTTCTTCCGCGCAGCTTACTATTCAAAAAGTTAGATAATATTTTTAACTCCCGCTCCACAATCGACTCATCAACCGTCCTATCATCCTCTGACTGGGGCAGATTCATCAATACCGACTGAGTTTCATAACTATCGGTAACTATAATCAACATCACCTGCCCTAGCTCTAGGTGCATCAACTGTAGATGGCGCAGGCGAGTAGTGCGATTGTCAGGGAAAGTAATTAAAGCAATATATCCACTAACCGTTGCCAGAATTTGAGCAGCATTCCGTAGCAATACCTCAAACTTAGCTTCCTCCCAGTTCAACTTCTCTGCCAATAAATTCTCAACATACTGACTCAAGGTTTCTGACGGTTGAATCAGCTGGTCAACATAGGTTCGATAACCTGAATCAGAAGGAACCCTACCTGCAGAGGTATGGGGTTGATATAGTAGTCCAACTTTTTCCAACATACTCATGCAAGAACGAATCGTCGCTGGACTAACACTCAGGTCATATTCTTGAACCAAGGCTTTAGAACCAACCGGTTCCGCCGTGGCAATATAGTGACGAATAGTCGCCCAGAGAATATGTTGTTGCCGACTTGTTAAACTTAGTTGTTGGCGAGACATTTTGAACCAAAGCTGAACTTCATTTTAAAGGGAAAAAAGTCTAAATTAGAGGGAGGAGTTACCATTAAGGTGATAAAACATAATAACTAGGAAGCGATGCAGCGCGGTTTTGGGGGTTTCCCCCATGAGCGACTGAATTAAGACATAGAATTTTGCCTAAAAGCTGGCTTGAGTTAAGCAGTCTTTAGTCCAAAACAGTAGGGCTGATAATTAGATATCCCAATCAATCACCAAAAATCAGGGTTGGTTTTGGTGCAGGTTGGAAGTATCTGGGATTTATCCATAGGTATGCGAGCTTCTGCTCACCCAAGGATTAAGTTGGTTATTAATACATTTGCTATAAGAATATTTACTCTAAGAACATTTGCTCTAAGAACATTTGTTCCAAGATAGCAGAATCAACTCATAGCCGTAGTTAGCAGTGACCTGCAATTAGTAACGAGGAATGCTATGATCAACTATGATTGAGTATGCGTCAATACCCCCAGCTACATTCTTGACATTCGTGAACCCCTGACTGATTAACCACTGACACATCTGAGCCGAGCGCATACCATGATGGCACATGACCATGGTTTCGACTGCGGGGTCAAAGCGAGTAGAGATTTCCCCAGACCACTGAGCAAATTCACTCAAAGGCAGAATTTCAAACCCTTCTATAGAAGCGATCGCAACCTCTTGCCGTTCTCGGACATCAATAAGCTGTAACTGCTCCGGGGAATCTGCCATCTGCCTTGCCAGTTGTTCAACACTGATTTCAAGAAGAGGTTGATCAAACGATTGAGCGACCATAGGACGGAAATAGCTGTAACGCGCTTGTTTTCTTAGTTTTGACCTTTATTCTACCTCTAGTCATCCCAATTTCATTGATTCGCCCTAAAGATAATGATCAGGTGATGGTGTGATCAGCTATGGTTGCTGATTAATATGTACCAATATTTAAAGGAGTTACGATCAGCATTAACATCAGCTTTAAGTCGTCAGCTATCATGCTTAAAATAAACATCGAACACGATAATTTAATAGTTCGAGATTTTACAGAATTGAAAGTTTGGTCATTTGCCCATCTAAGTATTCAGGCGTTGGCTGATAGCACCTCAAGTAGCACCATCTGTAGCGCTTAAGCTGATAGCTGATAGCTAATTGGTAAAGAATAAATTAATACCAAAGCTATAAATAAATAATTAATGTGGCAGATAGCAGAGTGTCACAGGTATTCCTATCAAACAACAGAGGTTTATAGGAAAATCTAAGTAAGTACTGTAATTTTTTATAGTTTACTCGTACTCAAATAGGGAGGAAATAGTAACAACTAGTCTTAGGAGGGTTTTGACAATGGTACGACAAGGTGTTAGAGGAGTCATAGCTTTAATAGTAGCCCTCTGTTCTATGCCAGTTTTATCTCAGACAGCGAATTTTGCTTCTTTAAACTTATCACCTGGTTTTTCCCCAAGTCAAGGACAGGTCAGTGGTCACACCGGTGGTGCTTACTCGTTGTCATCGATTGCGAATAGCGATCGCAACAATGATCCCTGTATCGGTTTTGGAGACCCTACTCCAGATCACCTGATGGTTTTGGAGACAGATTTCCCGAATTTAACTATAGGGGTCAACACAGGGGGAAAGGATACCACTTTACTAATTCAGTTTCCCAACAATCAGATCCTTTGTGGGGATGATACAGGTTCAAAAAAAGATGCCAGCATAACCGCACAAAATTGGCCAGCTGGGACATACCAAATCTGGGTAGGTTCCTTTGAGGGAGGACAAAGGTGGGATTACACCCTGACAGCTGTTGAGTAACTAAAAACGGTAAACTAGTTAGTAATCTGTTCAAGTATTAATTCTGGTGACCCCTAGTGCTATCTGCCCTGATTGCTGACTTCCGTATTATCTTTGAGCGTGACCCAGCTGCTCAGAACTGGCTGGAAGTTTTGTTCTGCTACCCTGGTCTACAGGCTCTGCTGTTCCATCGCTGCTGTCACTGGTTACATGTGATTGGGATTCCATTCATTCCTCGACTGCTGAGTCAGTTATCCCGATTTGTTACAGGTATTGAAATTCATCCGGGTGCCAAAATTGGTCATGGTGTATTTATCGACCATGGTATGGGTGTGGTGATTGGAGAAACCGCCATTGTGGGAGACTACTGTCTAATCTATCAAGGAGTCAAGTGAATGGCATCATTAAAGGCGAGTTCGGGAAAGTTTTGATAAATTGTGTACAAGTTGAGAACCTTGA
>NZ_JAAHFV010000413.1:0-5375 GCF_010672755.1 Moorena sp. SIO1F2 | reverse complement strand
TAGCACTACTAGATGTGCCTCAGGTGGTTTTCTACCGAGTTAATCCCTTTACCTACTGGCTTGCTCGCACCTTCTTGAAATTTTCGATTCCCTTCATGTCTCCCCCTAACTTGGTAGTAATGCGTTCCATTGTGCCGGAGTTGTTACAAGAGCAAGCCACACCAGAAAATATTGTCCGGGAATCCTTGGAACTCCTTTTTAATCAAGAACGGCGTCAGCAAACCCTTAAGGATTATCAGGAAATGCGCCAGTTATTGGGTGAAGTGGGCGTATGCGATCGCGCTGCTCAGGAAATTTTCCAGCTAATAAACTAAGTAGTCAAAGCCTAATGGTTGATGGCTGATAGCTGAACGCGCACGCGTGCGCGTAGCGCATATGCTTAAAATCCTGCTAATTCCAGACAAATTCCAAGTCTAAAACAAAGCCAGGTAAAACATCTTCTCCGGATAATGTTTTGGGAGATTTCAAGACCTCTACAGGTTGATTGAGTCGATAAATTTCAACTGTCTTATGATTAGGGTCAATTAACCAACCCAAACCCAGTTGATTATCAATATACTCCTGCATTTTTTGGCGTAACGGTTCCATATTGTCACTCTTTGAACGCAACTCCAGCACAAAATCAGGACAAAGGGGTGGGAAAGTTTCTTGTTGTTCAGGGGTTAATGCATTCCATCGTTTTTGACTAACCCAAGCTGCATCAGGGGAACGAATTGCCCCATTGGGAAGTCGAAAAGCAGTCGATGAGTTAAAGGTAACCCCCAGTTTGGTTTGGCGATTCCATAACCAAAGTTGTCCTTCTATATCAATGTTGCGTTTTCCAGTATTCCCCCCAGTGGGTGGCATGACAATTAATTTTCCTGTAGCACTACGTTCTAAGCGTAAGTCTCGATTAGCACTAGCAAGTTGTTCAAACTGCTCGTCAGTAACTCTGAGGCTAGGAGGAATGTTGATTGGAAGGGTATTCATGGATAAATCTCAAGTTATCCCTTATAGATATATCTAGCAATTGCTTCGCAACTAAGACGAATCATTGTCTGGCCCGGGACGACCCAATTGACACTCCCCCTCCTATAAGAACGGGGATTCTTGCTTCAACGAGGTGACTTGCTATTCCAGGCCGGAACCAAGAACAGTAGAGGTCTCCTCTCCACAAGCGTTCGGATCTATGATCCGAGTTCCGGTGTGCCCCACCGTACTCAAAGCTCGTTCAAGAATGTTGATTGCGGCGTTGTGATCTCTGTCTAACTGACATCCACACTTACAGATGTGGGTTCGAGTCGATAATGATTTTTTGACCACTTCGCCGCAATTAGAACAGTTTTGGCTAGTATAAGCAGGGTTGACTGCGACAGTTACCCTACCAAATTTATCACCAAAATGCTCCAACCATTTTCTAAATTGATACCAACCTGCGTCATTAATAGACTTAGCTAGACAATGGTTTTTGACCAGATTTTTTATCCTCAAATCTTCGTAAGCAACCAGATCGTTAGACCGGATTACGCAGCGCGCTAGTCTCTTAGCGTGCTCTTCACGCCGCCTACTTATTTTGAGGTGAGTCCTGCCTAGTCTATTAATGGCTTTTCGACGATTGGCTGAGCCTTTCTTTTTTCGGGATACTCGTCGCTGATAAAACTTCAGTCTCTTCTCTCCCGTTCGATAAAATCTAGGGTTAGGTTCAGTATTTCCCTTAGAGTCAGTATAAAAATCCTTCAGTCCAACATCTAAGCCAATAGTTGCATCAGCAGGTTTTAACTGTTCATTATTATCAGCCTGGATGCAGAATTGAACATAGTATCCATCAGCTCGACGAACTATCCTAACCCTCTTGATTTGCTTCTTGTCAAATCTCCACAAGTCCCATGTACCCTTGAGCTTGAGTTTTCCGATTCCTTTCTTGTCGCTGAATACGATCCATTTTTTGTCTGGAGACAACTTCCAGCCAGACTGCTTGTATTCGACCGAGCGGCAATGTTTTTGAAACTTTGGGAAACCCTTCTTGCCAGGTACCTTTTTTTGACAATTTTCATAAAAACGGGCGATTGATGACCATGCTCTTTCAGCACTAGACTGACGAGCAGTAGAGTTTAACTGATTTGCAAACGGAAACTGTTTAGCTAAAATCTTACTATATTTGTTCAAGTCAAATTTATTCACTCCTTTATTGTCCATCCAATAACGGATGCAACTATTGCGAATAAATTTTACTGTCCTGAGCGCTTCATCTATAGCTAAATATTGGTTTCGTTTGCCGTAGGCTTTGAACTCTAGAATAATCATCGGTATCGACCTCACATTCTATTTTATTCTACATCATTTAATATAAAAATTTCGAAATATTCTCCAAAAAAAAAGCCGTCCGTTAAAGTTCCCGTAAGATAGTGGAGCCTTTATGGTCGGCAGGTTATGCAGAAAAGGGTTAAGGCTATTGTTATAAGGCTCCACAATAAACAGGTTTCGTCTCCTAGAAGGACGGGGCTTTAAACCCAAATTTTTCGGTAAAGCATATCTTTCTTATTCCTCAAAGGGTAGCAAGAAACCTTCAAAACTCGAAATACTCAGCTCTTATGGGTAGGTTCTAAGTTATAAACAGGACTGAGTGCGTAAGTTATTGAGGAGTAGATTAAGTTTGTATACCCTCTTCACCATAAGGGCAACTTACCATGAGGGTAAATTCCCAAACAACAAAAAAACTAAGCACGACCACTCAATTGCACAAGCCTAATTTGTACAACCTCTTCATAAAGCTTTTCGAGCTGAGTAATATTCCCACTTAAGGTATAGCGCTCTAGAACCCTTGCCCTAGCTTTATGACCAAGCAAAGTAGTCCAGTCTCTGTGGTCACGCAATAGGGGTAATAGGGTTTTAAGTTGGGATGTCACCCCATGGGTATTGAGAATTATCCCAGCACCATCCTCTAACACTTCCCCATCAGCTCCAGCATCTGTGGCTACACAAGCCACGCCACAAGCCATGGCTTCGAGTAATGATAAGGACAGCCCTTCCAATAGAGAAGGTAAAATAAACACATCTGCTGCCCGCAAAATCTCAATCCGTTCTTGCTCGGAAGCCACAAATCCTAGCCAAATGATATTGTGTTCTTCCCCATAAAATGGTTTTAATGAAGCTAATAACGGTCCATCACCAGCAATCACTAGCTTACTGGATTCACCGAGGTTACATTGTTTCCACGCTCGCAGCAGCGCTTCAACATTTTTTTCCGTAGCAATCCGACCTTGATAAACAAACAGGCGTTGCCCTCCGAACTCAGATGCCAACTCAGAGGTAAACTGGGAGTATCCTGGAGAATATTTCTGGACATCAACTCCATTGGGAATCACTGCTAGCTTGTGATCAGGAACGCCAACCCGGATTAGGACATCCCGTTGGAGTTGAGAAAAGATAATCACTCGGTCGTAGTGGGCGAGAAACGGTGCATAAACTTGATAGGTCAGCAATTGGGTTCCCGATTGCAAATTGCGTCGTTTACCATCAAAGGGCGGATGGAAGGTCGCCACTAAGGGTATATTGAGTTCGGTACAGATTTCCGGTAACAGGAAGTCTAAAGGAGATAAAGTTAAGGAAGCATGAACCAGGTCAGGTTTGAGCTCCTGTAGCGATCGCTTCAAAACCTTACTGGCGGTTAGGGTTGGAATGGTATACATCTGAGACTTGTACAAGCAAGGCAGTGGTACCTCCTGACAACCCCACCAAGTTCGGTCCTCTTCTTCTTGGGCAAAGTGGAGGAAACTGACCTGGTAGCCCCGGTCGAGCAGAGCATTGGTCACTTCTCGAGTGTAGGTGACATTACCACAAAAAGGGGATTTTTTTCCTAGCCAGGCGATATGCATTCCGGTTGGTAGTTCTATCTCTATTTATGACGTTTATTGAAATTATTTAATCTATTACCGGAAATATACCAGTTTAAGAACCCACCTAAGAACACAAGTGCTGCTAAACCAAGAAATACAGGTTGTAAACCCAACCAAGTTTCTGCGATCCCCGCTAAGGCTAAAGGTAAACTCAAGGCGATATTAATAGCATTGTTTTGTAGTCCGAAAACTTTGCCCCGCATCTCTTCTGGTGTTTCTGCCTGGATGGTAGTCTGCATCGGGATACCGACCAAAGCCCCAAACCCCCCCAATACCATAGTCATGAGTAAAGCCAGCCAGAGATTGTTAGTGAATAAGGACAACCCTACTAAGGCTACTCCCATACCCACAGAACCAGACAGACTTAAATTGACATGGGAGGTGTCATCAAACCAGTTTCCTAGGATTGCTGCACTAATCCCCATCCCAATCCCACCGGCTGCTAACAAGAAGCCAAACTGGGCAGCTGTGATCCCAGGGAGGTTTTCCGCGAGTCTTACCGCCAGAACCGCTAAAGCAGCAAAAACCGAAAACAGGATAACTTGCTGAATCATAGCATTGCGGACACTTCGATTGTGTTGTACGTAACGCAAACCATCGGCAATGTCTGCCCACACATGAGGTTGCTCAGCCTTAGACTTTGCCCGATTTTCTCCTGTTCTCAGTAACAACAATACTAATCCTGCGATCGCATAAGACCCTCCTACCAAAACTTCTTTCCCCAAGTACACCCCGAAATGTAGCTGAGCTCCCAACCTATCTGCTAACGCTAACAACGGTTCACCCACAGCAAAACCAATGATTAAGGAAGCCATCATGGTTGTAGTATATAGAGAGTTGGCCGACAGTAGGTGCTGCGGTTTCACAATCAAGGGAATTACCGCTTGTTCTGCTGGGGCAAAAAATTGGGTCAGGGTAGAGACTAGAAAGGTAATCACTAATAAGACATAAAAGCCTAGTGGCAGATTGGAGACTGATGTCGAGCCTTGAGTTAAAGACAACAACCCAGGCACTAACAACACCAGTGCCCCTCGCAACAGATTGGTTAGTACCAGCACATCTTTTTTTGACCACCGATCCACATAGACGCCAGCCAAGGAACCAAATAGAACTGCTGGGATGGTAAAGGCAATCATAATCGCTGATACCCAGCCACTGATAGTTTGATCAGCGTCTTTAAAGCGACTGGTTATCAAGGCAATCATTAACACCAGATAAACCTTGTCTGCTAGCTGAGAGAAGACTTGACCACTCCATAGGGCTAAGAAGTTGGAATTTTTTAGAACTGGTATAAATCCTTTATCCGGCGATGAATCCAGTTCCTGATCGCTTAGCTCATCACTGCTCGATGAGGGTTTTGCCACCAAATCAGACTTGGTGAAATCAGACGTGGGGTCTGGGGAGTGTTTTTGGTTTTTTCCAGTCTCCGATGATTGCATTCTGGCTTTTCTTGGATAGGCTTTTTTTTTACCAATAACAACTTTTGTCCATCGTCATACA
>NZ_JAAHFV010000412.1:0-5386 GCF_010672755.1 Moorena sp. SIO1F2 | reverse complement strand
TACTTCTTCGCTTTGTCTTCTATTATCTTCAGTTGTCCTAGTGCTTTGCTACAAGAGAAACCAAATTTAGCTTTGACGCGATCACTACCATCCTGAAGTGCAGTCCGAGACAGTGCCACAAATTCCGAAAGGGAATAGTCTTGCTCAGCATTAAAATATTTCTTGACCACTAGAGAAGGGGAATAGCAAAGTTCTTGATTACCATCAGGCCATTCAATTTGAAAGTTAGTTTCCGGCATTTTTTTATCTTATTCGATTTTATATTTATATTTTTTTATTTTACTAATTATAACGATAAATTTTAACAAACACTCGCTGTCCACTCAACGACTAACCTCTGCTTCTTTATACTTTTTAAAATACTCTTTCGAGCATTAACAGCCACTAATTTTAATCAGATTTACAAAAAGTATAAACTTCAGTTTATGGCAATATTTACCAGTAAACCAGATCCGGTCTAATTGGAAGCTTTGGCACACAGATAAAGTTTAGGTAACCCATGTAGCCGTCGCGGTTATCGGTAATTGGTGGTATCGAAAACACTAGCAATTGTTAAAAGTCTTTAACAAACTCTGAAACAATCTCATCCCATCGATATTGCCTAACATCGGATCAGCTGCTCGTTCTGGATGGGGCATCATACCCAAAATTTTGCCAGTGGTATCACAAATTCCGGCAATGTTATTCAGGGAACCATTGGGATTACCTGTTGTCTCTATCTCTCCTGAAACAGTAGCGTAACGAAACAATACCTGACCATTATCTTCGAGAGCTTTGAGAGTTTCAGCATCAGCGTAGTAGCGCCCTTCACCATGGGCAATAGGTAGAGTTATAATTTCTCCTGGGTGATAAGCTGTAGTCCAATGTAAATCAGTGCGCTCTACTTTAACTGGAACGCGATCGCAAATAAAATGTAAGTCCCGATTTCTGACTAATGCCCCTGGTAACAGCCCCATTTCCGTCAGCATCTGGAAACCATTACAAATGCCTAGGACAAATTTACCCTGTTTAGCATGGTCTACCACCATTGGCATGACTGGAGAAAACCGGGCAATTGCGCCACAGCGCAGGTAATCCCCATAGCTAAAGCCCCCAGGGAGTACCACCACATCTAAGTCAGAAATATCGGTTTCTTGATGCCAAACCATCCTGGTTGGACATTGGAGTAAGCTAGTTGTAACATAGGCCAAATCGCGATCGCAGTTTGACCCAGGAAAGACCACCACCCCAAATTTCATGCTTCCACTCCTAGTTGTGCTGACATCTCAACCAATTCAAAGCGATAATTTTCAATAACTGGGTTGGCTAACAGCTGGTCACAGATCTGATTCAATTGCTCTTGCGCCATATCTTCATTAGCAGCACTCAGGCTAAGTTCGATATATTTACCAATACGCACCTGTTCTACACTCTCGTAGCCTAGCTGCTTCAGTCCTGACTCAACAGCTACACCGGCTGGATCCAATACCGAGTTTCTAAGTGTAACATAAATATAAGCCTGATATTTGTTAATCACAACTCTCCCCTTTCCATCTATAATGATAATGGATATAATATCAAGGATGAACGATCAAGGATTAAAAAATTCTATCAATTAGGTTACTGATAGGTTACTGAGCAATATTTTTTGAGCTAGTATTTTTTCAGCTAGTATTTTTTTTAGCTGCCACAGCGTGTAACCAGCCCTAGCCTAATCCTGGGATTTGGGCACAGCCGCGCTCACTATTGCTGATGATCCGTTGATCATTCATCCTTCTTTACAGTTTGAACCAACAAGCACGATTAACATCAAAAAAATAGGATATTAAAGAAAGATTAATGAAAGGCCAACGCACCCGCTCCCAAGAGCGAATTCTGAAACTGCTCACAAGCTTGAATCGGGCTATGTCGGCCCAAGATCTTTATGTAGAGCTGCGCAAACGTAAGCAATCTATGGGTTTAGCTACAGTTTACCGCGCTTTGGATGCTTTAAAACTAGAAGGAATGGTGCAAGTCCGGACTCTTGGTAGTGGAGAATCCCTCTACAGTGGTGTACAAAATGATCAACATCACCTCACTTGTCTCAATTGTGACATGTCTATTCCCATGGAAGAATGTCCCATACCTCAATTACAGAAGAAGTTGCAAGATTCTTATCAATTCACGATTTTTTACCATACCTTGGAGTTTTTCGGATTATGTGAACAGTGTTCTGTAACTAAGGCTACAGAATCTCAAGAGCCATAATGATATAATACCACAATCACCTAATACAGCCGTGCTAACAGAAGCTTGGTGATGCTGGCTTAGCGGCTTAGCTAGCCAAAGACACGATCCGAGTACAATGTACAATGGAAAATTGCACAGAACTTAAGTGTCGTCTACATCATAAAAAGGTTAAAAAATGGTGATAAGCACTTTAGAGGGATAGTCTCAATTGGCTTTTGCACGGCTTTCAGCCTCCAAAGTGCTAACTAATTTTAATAGGTGCTTGTGTTATGGCTAATATCAGGGAAGTTGTACAAAAAGCGCTCAAAACTGGCTATTTGAGTGTAACAGAAGAAGATAAGCTACGGCAGCTTCTAACTAGAAAATATCCACTGGAAGACTTAAATGCCTTCATGAAACTGCAGCTAGCTGTGATGAATGGTAATGTTAAGCAAGAATCTCGTGAGATGTTCTGTTCCAAGCAACTTTCTCAAGGGATATAGGTATCCTTTGGTTATCCTACTGCCAACGGGTTCAAACTGCTTTGGCTAAAACCGCTTTCAATAGATTCCTATATCCCTTGGCTGTCTTAACAGCTCTGGGTTTGCTTGATGGGAAGATTTTTTAGTTTAAGACATAAGCCCCACCTAAACGGTGATACCCGTCTAGGTATGGCTAATTGAAGCTGAACTTCACCTTTGATTCACATTCATACCTAGGGAATTAGGGTTAACCTTGTCGCCATCACCGACAATCGAACGCATCCCTTCAATGGTTGCCGGAATGCTGCGAGGATCCATAAACATAACTTTACTACTCTCGCTAGTGCCAACTTGCATACCCATATCGATATAATTCTGAGCCAGTAAAAACTGGAGAGCATCACGAGCATTGGGGTCATTATCAAGAGTCTTAGCCACAATTTTCAGAGCCTCAGCAGTGGCTTGTGCCTTGAGAACCTGCTGCTGTCGTTCTGCCTGAGCTTTGAGAACTATTGCCTGTTGTTGAGCTTCAGCGTCCATAATCGCAGCTTTTTTACGGGCTCCAGCATCTAACTCTAGTGCCTCGGCCTTACCTCTGGCAGTGTTAACCGCAGATTCTCGTTCCCCTTCAGAGGTCAAAATTGCCGCCCGTTTGCGGCGTTCTGCTGACATCTGCAACTCCATTGAGTCCTGCACTGCCTGAGACGGCACAATGTCCCGCAGTTCCACCCGCGTGACTTTAACCCCCCAAGGATCAGTGGAAATGTCTAATTCCCGCAGTAGGGTTTCATTGATTTGAGAGCGAGCGGTAAAGGTTTGATCCAGTTCCAGTTTCCCCATTTCGGCTCGAATCTGGGTTAGCACCAAGTTCTGCATGGCGGAGCGCAGGTCTTCAACCTTATAGTAAGCTTTCTCCATATCCATGATCCGCCAGTAAACCACAGCGTCAACGGTAATGGAAACATTGTCGGAGGTGATACAAGGCTGAGGTGGCACATCAAGGACTTTTTCCCGAATGGTTTGCTGGTAAACCACTTGCTCAATCACGGGAATGACAAAGTTGAGCCCAGGTTCGAGTTTTTTGCCACTATATTTTCCCAATCGTTCCACTAAGGCTTGGTTTCCTTGATTAATAATCTTGACGGAACCGAGAAGACCTGAACCGCCCAAAGCTAAAAAGACAAGCAAAAACCACTGTGACACGCTCTTTCCTCCCTTTCGGGTAGTGTTTTACAAATTTGTTGTTAGAGGGGGAGCGGATGGGTGGGGAAGGGCAGAAAACTTAATTTAGACTGATTTAGTCTGATTCTCAAGTGCTTGAAGCTGACTTTATGACCCTCTGTCCAACCTGACTGTTCCACGTATCTTTTGTCAAAAAATACTGGACCCGGTGAGCAGGGAGACTCCCAACAACTAGTAACTAGGGGGACTAATAGATCTAACGTTGACTCTATTACTCCATCACCCCATTAACCCATCACTATCCCCTGAACCTGGTAGAGCACCCATGGTCGATCAGCTTCAGTCATGCAATAGGTGATGAGGCACAACAATCAGGGTAGTGCCTTCCCTGCGCACTACGTAGACCTTTTGGTTGGATGCGATCGCATCTGCATAGTCTTCACAACGGGCACGCCATGAGTTGCCTTCATAGAGTACCCGCCCAGTTTGCCCTGGCAGAATTTCTGTCAAGGTTTGAGCTTCCATCGCATCCAAATTTTTGCCCACTCTGGCAGGGGGCATCAGGCGACGGGATAAAAAGACTGAGGCAGTGGAAAGCAGCAACCATAACCCCACTTGTAGGGTATAAGGTATGGGCAAAATCGAGATCACAAATCCTACCACCAAAGCACTGATGCCCATCATGAAAGCAACAAACGCTGTTGGCACAAACAGCTCGACTAAGCACAGCATTGACCCGGCAATTAGCCAAAGCATCGAGGAACTTACCATCGGCTCATCATAATATACGGGGTATGGGGTGAGTAGTTGCAGGTAACTCTACTTTATTTTGTCTGACGTCAGACAAAGATATAGGTTGCTGAGTTATTTGAATTTTCTTTAATTTACTAGACAACTTTGATAGAAAATGTTGAAAAGCTCAAACAACCCCTCTTCTAATTTATCTCAGCCGTCTAGAATTTGACCGTATAGCCGTAAATTAACTTCATAGGTATTAGCCGTGGATCGTTATCTTTGGGCAGTGGGTTCTGCTGCCGTAGAGCTACCAGTTGGAGAACAAGTCGCAGACCGCTACCAGGTAGTTGCCCCGCAAATTTGGCAGGATATGCAGCCAGAACTGCCACCGGATTTTCCTGAACAACTCAACGGCCATATTCTTCCTTACCTACGCTTGTATCCCCACTGCCTCCATGTGCCAGAGGTTTATGGGATATGCCAGTTGCCACAGCAACGGAATTTCCTGTCTACACCCGGTCAAGATGTGGTCATTTTGCTAGAAAATGCCCCGATCGATGCCAATGGCAACTTATATCCCTCAATGGAGTCGATGTGGACTTCTGCTACCGCAGTGCGTCAAGTCTATTGGCTTTGGCAAATTTGGGAATTATGGATACCCTTATCAGAATTGGGTGTGGCTTCTAGCCTGTTAGTACCAAATAATTTGCGAGTTGAAGGGTGGCGGCTGCGACTACGGGAATTATATCAAGATACCATGGCTGATACGAGTATATCACCAGTTGTACCGTCTAATGGTC